>VHCN01000068.1 GCA_016871675.1 Verrucomicrobiota bacterium | reverse complement strand
CTGAACCACTACGGCATCCATCTCACCACGCGGCTCACGGATCTGAGCGGCTACTTGATTCTTGGCGTGGCAACGGTGCTCACCGTCGCGTTGCTGCTCGCGACGAAACACTTCGAGTGGGCGCGGTTCTGGACGTTCGAGAATTTCAGCGGCCTGCCCGAGGGCGGCGCGGTTTTCCCCAAGCAGGACAACTTGATGTGGCTCTTCGCGCTCGGCTTCCTGCTGCCGGCCTACACCATCACGGGCTTCGACGCCTCGGCGCACACGAGCGAGGAGACCGTCGGCGCGGCGGTGAACGTGCCCAAGGGCATCGTGCGTTCCGTGTGGGTGTCCGGCGTGTTCGGCTGGGTGATGATTTGCGCCATCCTGCTCGCAATGCCCTCCGTGAAGGAAGGCGTCGCGCAGGGCGCGAACGTCGTGCCGTGGACGATGAAGGCCGCGCTGCCGCCCGCGCTCGCGTCGGGACTGCTCGCGCTGATCGTGGCCGCGCAATACCTCTGCGGCCTTGCGGCGCTCACTTCTGCGTCGCGCATGACCTACGCCTTCGCGCGCGACGGCGGCCTGCCCTTCTCCGACGCGCTGCGCCGCGTGAACCCGGCGAGCAAGTCGCCTTCCGTCGCCGTGTGGTTCGCGGCCATCGCGGCGGCGCTGTTCACCATCCTCGTGCCCTACGTGACCATCGCGGCGGTGTGCGTCATCTTCCTCTACATCAGCTACGTGCTGCCCGTCGCCGCCGGCTTCCTCGCGCACGGCCGCACTTGGACGCGCATGGGGCCGTGGCAGCTTGGCCGCCTCTACCGCCCGCTCGCCATCGTTTCGGCGCTCGGCTGCCTGTTCCTCATCGTCATCGGGATGCAGCCGCCGAACGAGCAGGCGGTGAAAATTGTCGGCGGCGCGGTCGCGCTGCTGCTGGTTGTTTGGTTCGGTTTGGAGAACAGGAGATTCAAAGGCCCGCCGCAGGTCAAAGCGGATTCTGCCTGAGGTCGAACGGCTCCGGCCCGGCCTGGTGACGGACGTGGCGCTGCAAACGTCGCTGCTGCTCGTGGCCGGCCGGAAGTCGGTGCTGGGCCCGATCGATTCTCGGCGCATCGAGGCGGGGGTGTTCGAGCTGGAGGGGATCGTGTCGCGCAAGAAGGAACTGCTGCCGTCTCCCGCGCACGGCCTCGCACAGGTGAAGCAGTCCGCCTAGCTGAACCAGCCCTTGCGCTTGAAGTAGATGTAGGTGGCAAGCGTGCTCAGCGCGGTCAGCGCGGCCATCGTCGCGTAGCCGTAGTGCCAGTCGTATTCCGGCATGTGCTTGAAATTCATCCCATACCACGTCCCCACGAGGGTCATCGGCGTGGTGATGACGGTGATGAGCGTGAGCAACTTGACGACCTGGCTGGTCTGGTTCGAAGCCATGTTCAGGTAAACCTGCAGGATGCCCGTGAGCGCGTCGGTGTAATTCTGCGCGAGCTCGCCGATGTGGAAGAGCGCGTCATAAACGTCGCGGAAATACGGGACCATGTGCGGGCGGATGAGCTTGAACTCCCCGTGAGCGAAGCGTGAAAGCACCTCGCGCTGCGGGCCGATGATCTGGCGCAGGTGCAGCACCTCCTTCTTCACCTGGAGGATCTTGTTCAGCGTGCGCTTGTTCGGGCGCTCGATGGCTTGATGCTCGAGATCGGCGAGTTCGAGCGCGAGCTCCTCGAGGGCGGGCTTGTAGTTCTCGACGAGCGCATCAAGCAGCGTGTGCGCGACGCGGTCCGGCGCGCGCGCGACATGCACGTTGCTCTTGCAGCACATTTCCTCGGTGGTCGTGATGCTGCGCAATTGCACCTCGTGATAGGTCACGAGGTAGTTCTTCCCGAGGAAGAAGTTCAGCTCGCTCGTGGCGAACACGCCGTCCTTGCGGCTGTAGTCCACCGCGTGGATCACCATGAACACGTAGGGCGAAAACTTGTCCTCATCCTTCGGCGAATACTCCTCGACCTTCGGCGACGGGCTCAGCGAGACGCAGTCATCGATGGAGAGCGGGTGGAAGTGAAAGATGTCCTCGAGCACGAGCTTGATCTCCTCCTCGGTGGCTTTCTCAAGGTCAACCCAGAGGAAGAGATTCGTGTCCGCAAGCAGCGTGGGCATGAGAAACGTCTCGATGTCCCGGCTGTGCAGACGCCCTTGCGTGGTGAAAGCGAACGATCGGATCATGTGTCGGCGCCGCCCTCGCGCCCCGTGGGCTGGCGAGCCGAGGATAGCGGCGGCCGGCGCGATTGCAACCGTGCGGTGCGGGCGCTAACCGCTGGACGCCGTGCGCGGGATGCGAGAACGTGTCCGCCGATGATACCGCTCGTGGACCACCAGTTCTTCGCGCTGAAAGTCGCGCGCGGCCGGATGGACGCGTTGTGGGCGGGCGGGTGGCGCCACTTCGGCCCGATGTTCTACCGCTATTCCGCATGCGAAACCGCGCTGGGCCGGCAGGTCGTGATGCCGTTGCGTGTGCGGCTGGCGCGGTTCGTCGCGTCCAAAAGCCAGCGGCGCGTCCTGCGCCGAAATGCCGACCTGGAGGTGCGGGTGCAGGACGTGGTGCTCGACCGCGAGCGGCGGGAGCTGTTTGACGCGCACCGCGCGCGCTTCCGGGAGAACGTGCCCGATGCGCTCGAGAATTTCCTCGGCCCCGCGCCCGGCTTGTTTCCGTGCGAGACGGTCGAAGTCGCGGCGTTTCACGCGGGCCGCCTCGTCGCGGCGAGCTACCTGGACGTCGGGCGGCGCGGCGCGTCGAGCATTTACGCGATGTTCGATCCGGCCGAAGCACGCCGCAGCCTGGGCATCGCGACGATGCTGTGGGAGATGCGGTTCGCGCGCGGGCGCGGCTGCTCGTTCTATTACCCGGGTTACGCGTTCCACGAGCCCTCGATGTTTGATTACAAGAAGCAGTTCGCCGCGATGGAATGGTTCGACTGGGTGGGACGGTGGCACCCGTTGAAGGACAAGGGCAGCGGGGCCGGGCCGCGCGGCGCGAGTCCGGGGCGAGAGTAACAAGCGACGCATCATCCGCGGCAACCGGCGCCCGCGGCTTTGCAATCCGCCGCTGTTCCGCTACGGTCGCGGCCATGGAACGCCAGCACAAACCCGTCTCGGAATCCGCCCTCGACCGGCGCATCCGCGATCTCGTCGCGTCCAAGGGCGGCGGCGCCAACGAGGACCTCGTCGAGGACATCATCGAGCAGGCGCTCAAGCTTCTGCACGACGTGCGCGACCGCGGTGACGTGCGCGTGATGCAGACCGCGATGCGCGAACTGCGCTACGCTTTCAAGCTTTTCGCCCTGTGGTCGGACCGGCGGAAAGTCACAATCTTCGGCTCAGCCCGCACCCAGGCGAGCAAGCCCGAGTATCTGCAGTGCGTGGATTTCGCCCGCAAGATCGCCGACGCGGGATTCATGGTCATCACCGGCGCGGGGCCGGGCATCATGCAAGCCGGCCATGAAGGCGCCGGGCCGGAGCGCAGCTTCGGCGTGAACATCCGCCTGCCGTGGGAGCAGTCTGCCAACCCCATCATCGAGCACGACAAGAAGCTCGTCACCTTCAAGTACTTCTTCACGCGCAAGCTCATCTTCATCCGGCACTCGGACGCGATTGTCCTGTTCCCCGGCGGCTTCGGCACGATGGACGAAGGTTACGAGGCGCTCACGCTCATGCAGACGGGCAAAAGCCAGCTCATGCCGCTCGTGCTCATGGACAAGCCCGGCGGCACCTACTGGAAGACGTGGGACAAGAACATGCGCGAGCACCTGCTGCGCAACGGGCTGATCTCGCCCGAGGACCTCACGCTCTACCACCTCGCCGCCGATGCCGACGATGCCGTGCGCCACATCACGCGTTTCTATCGGAACTACCATTCGAGCCGGTTCGTGCGCGATCTCTACGTCATTCGACTCAGGCACAAGCCCACGCCGACAAACATCGAGGCGCTCAACGAGGACTTCGCGGACCTCGTGGCCGGGGAGCCATTCCAGTCGGTGGATGCGACCGACGAGGAGCGCGAGGACGACGAGCACGTCGCGTTGCCACGGCTTGGCTTCGGCTTCAACCGGCGTGACTATGGGCGGCTGCGGCAGTTGATCGACGTGGTGAACACATGGTGACCTGACCCGTCTGCGTGCTGGCGGGTGTCTCGCGCTTCTGCGAGGCTCGCGGCGATGTCCCCGACCGCTTCGACGCCGGAAACGCCCACGCGCGCGCGCTTCGCAGTGCTGGGCTGGCTCTGCGCGGCGGCCGCGCTCGCCTACATCCCGCGCAACGCGATTTCGATCGCTGAGAGCACGGTGCGCGCGGACCTCGGGCTCTCGAAGGAACAGTCCGGCTGGCTGATGAGCGCGTTCTTTTTCAGTTACGCGCTATGCCAGGTGCCGACGGCGCAGTTCGGCCAGCGTCTCGGGTCGCGGCGCGCTCTGCCGCTGTTCGCCATCGTGTGGTCGGCCGCGACCGCGGGGACGGCGTTTGTCGGCGGGCTCGCGGGCTTTGTCGTCGCGCGCGTCGTGCAGGGGGTCGCGCAGGCGGGGCTGTTTCCAGTTTCCACGCTCAGCATCGCGAAGTGGTTCCCGAAGACCGGCCGCGCGATTGCCACGGGCGCGCTCGGCAGCTTCATGTCGGTTGGCAGCGCTTCCTGCGCGTGGCTCACCGGCGTGCTGCTCGAAGTGTTGCAACCCCACGTCGGCCCCAGCTGGAACTGGCGGTTCACGTTCCTGATCTTCAGCGTGCCGGGCATCCTGTGGGCCGCGTGGTTTTGGAGATGGTTTCGCGACGAACCACGCGGCCATCCCTCGGTGAACGCGGCGGAGGTGGATTTGATTGAAGCCGACGCGGGCGCCCGTGGGGCGCCGGTCACCCGACCCGCCGGTTCCGATCCGGCAGCACACCGAGCCGATCCGCCGACCGGCACTCCGGCGCGCACGCCGTGGCTCGCCCTGTATTCGAGCCCGGCTCTCTGGTGGATCTGCGCGCAGCAAGCCTGTCGCGCCGCCGGCTACATGTTCTTCACAAGCTGGTTCGCGACTTATTTGCAGGAGACGCGCGGCGTGGGCATCGCGAAGAGCGGGTTTCTCAACATGCTGCCGCTGCTCGGAGTCATTCTCGGCGGCCTCGTGGGCGGCGCGACATCCGACTGGCTCCTCAGGCGCACCGCGAGCCGCAACTTGGCGCGCCGGTGGATGAGCATGACCTGCCTCTTCACTTGTGCAGGCCTGATCTTCTCCGCGCTCGCCATCGAGGACGCACTCGCCGCGGTGCTCGTGATCAGTGCGGGCTCGTTTTGCTTCGCGCTCGCCGCGCCGTGCTCCTACACGATCACGATCGACATGGGCGGCTCGCAGATCGCGACCGTCCACGCCACGATGAACATGGCCGGAAACCTCGGCGCGTGGGCGTTCCCCATCGCGGTGCCCTGGCTGCTGCGCCTCTCCGGCGGAAGCTGGGACGCTGTGCTGCTGGTTTTCGGCTGCCTGTTCCTCTGCGCGGCGGTGTTCTGGCTGCTGCTCAAGCCGGAAGGAACCGTGCTCGAACAGTCGCTTGTCCGCTGAACGCCGAACCTTAAGCTTTCCGCATGCGCACTCCCTCCATCACCGTTGTCGGGACGCCGCAAAGCCGCTGCCGCTTCGCGCTCGCTTGGGCGGACATCACGCCGCCGGTGGGGATCTATCACCGCATGTGGGGCGCGGCGAAGCATGAGCGTGCGACCGGCGTGCATCGTCCGCTGCGCGCGACCGTGGCGGTGTTTGAGGCGGCGGAATCGCCCGCCGACACGGCGGCACGCCAAATTCTCCTCGCGCTAGACCACTGCATCCTCGGCGCGATGGAGCATCGCCAGCTCGTCTCGCACATCACGCAGGCCACGGGGCAGCCGGCGGGAAGCATCCTTGTCGTGTTCTCCCACACGCACGCGGCGGGACTGATGAGCCTCGACCGCGTCGCGCTCCCCGGTGGCGATTTGATTCCCGGCTACCTCGATTTGCTCGCCACACGCGCCGCCGCGCTCGTGAAGGAGTGTCTTGCGAAGCTCGAGCCCGCGGACATCGTTTACGGCACGGGCCGCTGCGACCTCGCCGCGCACCGCGACTTTTTCGACGAGGAGCGCAAACAGTTCGTCTGCGGCCTGAACCTCTCGCAAGCCGCCGACGACTCCGTGGTCATCGCGCGTGTGACGGGCGGGGACGGCAAACTGCTCGCCAGCGTGGTGAACTACGCCTGCCACCCGACCACGCTCGCGTGGGACAACACGCTCATCAGCCCGGACTACATCGGAGCGCTCCGTGAGACGGTCGAGCGCGAGACGGGCGCGCCGTGCCTCTTCCTGCAAGGCGCGAGCGGCGAACTCGGTCCGCGCGAGGGCTTTGTCGGCGACACGGCCGTCGCGGACCGCAATGGGCGACAGCTCGGCCATGCAGCACTTTCCGCGCTCGCGTCGCTGCCCGCCGCGGGCACAAAGTTCTGCTACAGCGGCCCGGTTGTCAGCGGGGCTACGCTTGGCGCGTGGACGCACGAGCCGCTGTCATCCGACGAGCGCACCGCGCGGTCGCGCTGGCAGCTCGCGCGTTGGACTGAGCCGTTGAAGTATCGTCCCGGTCAGCCGACCCCGGAGCAGGTCGCCGCCGACTTGCAGCAGTTCGAGGCTGACGAAGCCGCCGCCCGCGCTGCCGGCGAGTTGCACCGCGCCGCCGACTGCCGGGCGATGGTGGAACGGAAGCGGCGGTTGCAGCATCGACTCGCGCAACTGCCGAGGGGCGCAGCGTTCCCGCTGCAGGTGGTGCTGTTGCGGCTGGGCGGCGCGTTCTGGCTCGGCGTGCAGGGTGAGAGCTACAGCCTGCTGCAACGCGAACTGCGCGGGCGCTTCCCCCAATGCGCCATTGTCGTCGCGAGCATCGCAGCGGACTGGGGCGCGGCGTATCTGCCCACGCGCGACGTTTACGGCACGGGCATTTATCAGGAAACCATCGCCGTCGTCGCGGCGGGGAGTTTGGAGCAACTCATCGAGTCGGTGGCACAGCGGATGGAGGAGGCGGGATGAGAAGAACGCGCGTCATGGAGTGCGCCGGCAGAGCGCGGCGGCGACGGCGCTTTGGCTTCGCGCGAAGCGGCAGGAGCCGTCACCACTACCAGCGGCTCGGACTGCCCCGCAGGACGCCAAAGCGGCGTCGCGCTTCGCTTGCCACCGCAGTCCAAGATTTGAAACCATGAAAATCAAAAAGATTGAAACGCTCGTCTGCCACGCGCGGATGCGGAATTGGGTGTTTGTAAAAGTCGTCACCGACCAACCGGGGCTTATCGGCTGGGGCGAGGCGACGCTCGAATGGCACACGCGCAGCGTGGTCGGCGCGATTGAGGACATCGCCGAGTTGCTCGTGGGCGAAGACCCGACGCGGCCCGAGCACTTGTGGCAGATGATGTATCGCCAGCACTTCTGGCACGGGCACGGCATCGTGCGCGCGACGGCCATCGCGGGCATTGACCTCGCGTTGTGGGACATCGTCGGGAAGGTCGCGGGGCTGCCGCTGGCGAAGGTTTTCGGCGGGCCGGTGCGCGATTACGTTCGGACTTACTGCCATCTCGGCGGCGGGCGGATGGAGGATTTTTACGAGACGCCCGTGGACAACGCCAGGCGCTTCGCCGAACTGGCGCAGCAGGCCGTGGCGGATGGCTACACGGCGTTCAAGAGCATGGCCGTGCCGAGCACGATGCCCATCGAAGGCCAGAAACCCGTGCGCGCCGCCGAGGCGGCAGTGGCCGCGATGCGGGACGCGGTGGGGCCGGACATTGACATCATGGTGGACTGCCACGCGCGCCCATCGCCGGCGATGGGGCTGAAGTTTGGCAAGGCACTCGATGCGTATGGCCTCTATTTCTTCGAGGAGCCGTGCTGGCCCGAGTGCGTGGACGGCTTGGCGAAGATCAATGCCGCGCTCACCACGCCCGTGGCCAGCGGCGAGCGGGTGACGAATCTCGAGGCGTTCAAGGAGATGTTCGACAAGCGCGCGGTGGAAATCTGCCAGCTCGACGTGACGCATTGCGGCGGCTTCACGGCGGCGCGACGCGTGGCGGCGCTCGCGGAATCGCACCGCATCGCACTGGCGCCGCACAACCCGCAGGGGCCGGTGAGCACGGCGGCGTCGCTGGAGTTTGGCTTCTCGCAACCCAGTTACATCATTTGCGAGACCGTGCATAACGACGTTCCGTGGCGCGCGGACGTGGTGGAGGAAGGGTTCACGATCGAGAAGAAGGGCCGCATCGTGCGCCCGAACACCAGGCCCGGCCTGGGCATCACCATCAATGAGAAGGTGGTGAAAAAACACCCGTTCAGACAGGAAATTGGGCAGCGCGTGTTCCACCGCGACGGCGCAGTCGGTGATTGGTAACGAGAAAGCAGTCTCAAAGACCTCCCTCGGGAACATTCTGTAGGGGGGAATCGCCTCGCAACTTCGAAGGGCGCTTGGTTAACTACCCGAAAGACAATGGCGCAGTTTTCTTACAAGGCCCGGCGGCGTTCCGGTGAAGTCGTGACGGGAGTGCTCGACGTCATTGACCGGGCGGCGGCGCTCTCGCACATCGAGCGCGAGGGGCTTTTCCCTGTGGCGGTAGACTCGGGCAAAGGCGGGGCGGCCGCAAAGACCGACGCCCGCAGCCGTGCAGCGGCGTTGACGCAGGCCTTGCCGGGACCGCTGCGCGAGTTTCTCAGCCAGCAACGGCGCCCCACATTGCGCGAGTTGGCGACCTACACGCAGCAGTTGGCCAACTTGCTCAAGGCCGGCATGCCGCTGACGATGGCGCTCGGCAGCATGGCCACGCTCGAATTCAAGGGCATTCCCGCGGAGGCATCTCGTCAACTCCGACAGGATGTGATGGAAGGTCGGAGTCTCTCGGATGCGATGGCGAGGCAACCACGCGTGTTCTCGAACATCATGGTAAACATGGTGCGGGCAGGCGAACAATCAGGCGCGCTCGTGGATGTATTGAGGCGGCTCGGCGAGCACTTTGAGCGGTTTGCGGACGTGCAGCAGAAAGTCGGGTCGGCGATGGTTTACCCGGCGATCGTGATGTGCGTGGGCATCGTGCTCGTGTTTGTTTTCATGGTGAAGATTCTCCCGAGCTTCCTCACGATCTTTGCGAACGTGAAGGACTTCGAGATGCCAGTGTCCACGCAGTTCCTGATTTACTTGAGCGGCGTCTTCACCCGGTGGTGGTGGGCGATGATCCTGACGGTGGTGGCGGGCGTCGTGGTCTTCAAGCGCTTCAAGGCGACGGATTACGGCGCGCGAACGCTTGACCGCTGGAAGATGAACGCGCCGATCATTGGCAAGGTGGTGCGACTCAACTTGTTCGGGCAGTTCGCGCGGACGCTTTCGACGCTGTTGCACAATGGCGTTCCGGTGCTCACGTCGCTCAAGATTACGGAACAAGTGATGCCCAACGTGATCGTGCGCGAGGCAATCGCCAAGACGCGCGAAGCGGTGACGGACGGGAAGACCATCGCGCAACCCCTCGGAACGAGCCGGATTTTCCCGCAGTTGATGATCGACTTGATCAAGATCGGCGAGGAGACGGGAGACGTGCCCGGTGCGCTGCGCAACGTGGCCGACACTTACGAAAACGATCTGGCCCTCTCGCTTCGTGTGATGACCAACCTGATCGAGCCGATTCTCATCGTGGCCATCGCGTGCGTGGTGGGCTTCCTCCTGCTGAGCGTGTTGAGCGCGATGTTCCGGCTCACGTCGAGCATTAACCGGGGATGAACTCGAAACCGCAACGAGCAGGACGACCGTCCGGAGAGGGCGGCTCCCTCGATTGCCCCGCGCGGAGCCAGCGTGCGCGGAGGGCTGGGTGTTCAGGAGTTTTCGCCCACGGGGGCGCCGGCGCGTTCACGCTGGTTGAGTTGATGATCGTGGTCGGGATCATCGCGCTCGTCATGGCGATCGGCATCCCGGCGTTTGTCCAGGCCCGTGGCAAGAGTCCGATGCGGCAGACGGTGAGCGATTTGCGCGAGGTGTTCGCCCGCGCGCGGACGCAAGCCATCCTGAGCGGGCGCGCGGTGGAGCTGCGGATCCGGCCGCTCGATGCGGTGTTCGAGGTCGGGGCGATTGCCTCAGGCGTAGGAGCGCCGACGGTTTCAGGTCCGTCCACGGGAGCCTTGAGTGTCACCTTGCCGCCGGAAATCAGCATTGAGTTGCTCGACGTGAACCTGCAGCCGCTCAAGGATGCGGAGGAGGCGGTGGTGAAGTTTCATGGCAACGGGACGTGCGACCTGTTCACGGTGGTGTTGAGATCTCAGGACAACGAGTATTGCATGCTGTGGCTGGAGCTCACAACGAGCCTCGCCCATGTGGAACACGACCCGCAGAAGTTCATGCTGGAGGCTGCGAAATCGCGATGAACACACGTTGCGAGATCCGACCCGGAAACGGGCGGCGACGGCTAGTCCGAGTGGCATCGGCATTCACGCTGCTCGAAGTGATGATCGCCATTCTTATCTTTTTTCTCTGCATTTTCGGCATTCTCGAGCTTGTGGCGCAAAACTTGAGGGTTGCGCGGTCGCTGCAAAAAACACGGCCCAATGTGAGCATCCTGCCGGCGAAGTTCGGGAACACGAACGTGTTTCAGGAAGGGACATTTGACATTCCGATCGACGAATACCCAAACACGCATGGAACCGCGGTGGTGACCGAAGTCGCCACCAACGGGCTGTTCAAGGTGGAGTTTCTGCTGGTGGATTCTGGCGTAAACCCGCCGGTGCAAGAAACACTTGTGGCGCTGTTTTACCGGCCCGCTTCTCAAACGGGGCCGGGCCGGACACTCACGCTGCCGAACGCGGGCGGGGGAAAGTTTCGATGAGAGCGCGTCGAACCAACACAGGGGCGTTCACGCTGGTGGAGGTGTTGCTTGCGATTGCAATCCTCGCGCTCATCATGACGGCGATCTACGCGAGTTGGACGTCGATTCTGCGCGGGTCGAAGGCAGGCCTTGACGCCGCGGCGCAGGTCCAACGCGAGCGCGTTGCGCGGCAGACGGTTGAAACGGCGCTTTCGGCATCGTTGTTGTTCCAGGAGAACGTGCGCTATTACGCATTTCTCGCGGACACGACAGACGAACGGTTCGCGATGTTGAGCTTCGTGGCGAAGTTGCCGGACTCCTTCCCCGGCAGCGGCCTTTTCCTCAACGAACCAGTGCGGCGTGTAACGTTCGGAGTCGAGCCATCCGGCAACGGCGGTGGTGTGCTGACATTGCGACAGCACTCCATCCTTGCGACGACCAATGTCGCTGACGACGCCTTCCGGATTACGCTTGCGAGCAACGTGCTGGCCTTCGGGCTCGAGTTTTGGGAGACGAATCTCAACGACTTTTCTAGTGAGTGGATCGCGAGCAACAGCCTCCCGAAGCTCGTGCGCGTGACGATTGGCTTTGGTGACGCCAGCAGCGGAGCCGCCGGGCATCTCGTTTCCAGCGTCGTGTCTCTCGCGGCGCACGCAGTGCCCCGAGAAGTGCAGATTCCTAATGTCCCACAGGGTGGCGGCACACCGCCGGGTGGCGCGCCGGTTCGAATCGGCGTCACCATCAACACGACCGTTCCGGGCCAACCTGGAGGCGGGAAACCGTGACTCCACCAAGCCAACCCGGGCTCGCACCGTCCGCGCCCCCGATTCGCCGGCCATGAAATCGTTGCATTTAAGGCGAGAATCGCGGGGCGTCGCGTTAGTGATCGTCCTGCTCGTGGTCACAGTGCTGATCTTGCTGGCTGGAGGATTTGCGCTTTCCATGAAGGTAGAGACGACCCTGGCTCGACATGCGACTCATGACGCGGATTTCGAGTGGCTCGGACGGTCCGGGGTCGAACTCGCCCGATACGTCATTGGCCAGCAACTCAACGTAACGAGCGAGCCATTCGATTCGCTGAACCAGCTTTGGGCGGGGGGGCAAAACATCACCAACGAGCTATTTCAAGGCATCACGCTCGATGATGTGCGGCTCGGTCCCGGGACTTTCTCGGTGAAGATCGTTGACCTCGAGCGAAAGGTGAACATCAACACCGCCGACGAAACGGTGCTCCGGCTCGCGCTCGGCCTCGTGGGGCTCGACGCGGGGACAATTCCTGGTGTCGCAGATTCGATTTTGGATTGGATTGATGTTGACGAATTCCCGCGATCAAGCGGCGCGGAAAGCGAATACTATCTTGGCTTGACCCCTGCCTACAGTTCCAAAAATGGTCCACTGGACATGCTTTCGGAACTGCTACTCGTGCGAGGAGTGACACCGGACATGCTTTATGGTTCGGCTGCAATTCGCCCACCACCGCCCGTGTCGACGACCAGCCGGGAGCTGACGATGCGGAATAAGCTCGCGCCCGTATACACGAATGCCTTGGCCGACATGTTTACTCCGCTGTCTGCGAGATTCGTAAATCTGAACACTGCATCCCCACTGGTGCTTCATCTCGCATCGGGCGTCGAAATGAGTCTCGCAGAGTCAATCGTGCGGTATCGCGCCGGGCCCGACGCGGTTGAGGGAACCAGCGACGACATTCCGTTTAGGCGTGTCGCCGAGTTGATGAATGTCCCCGGACTAGGCCGGCAAGCTGTATCGAATGCGGGCCGAGTGTTTTCCGTTAGAAGCGCGACATTTCAGGTCAAAGTCACAGTGAAAATCGGCGGCGACCAACGAGAACTCGTTTCAATACTGCTTCGGAACAATGCCCCGGGTGACGTTCGCGTGCTGCTTCAGGTCTGGAACTGATCTCACCGGCTACAATGCCCTCGAGAAGCCTACTCGCGACAGGTCGAGGTGAATCGCGCACTGATTTGCAGTTTGAAGCGCAGCCAGTATCGCGACAAGAAACTCTGCAAACTGCAACATCTGCGTTGATGTAACTTCGTCACGGCTTTGGACCCGAAGGAGCCTCTTTCGCGCAGTGCGGTCGATCAAGAGCTTCAGACCAGTATGCAAACCATTGCACGTGAATACGTTAACGATGGGATCGAGAAGGCGATTTATTCTTAAGAAACTTCTTGCGTCGAAACCATACAACCGGCAATCTACTGACGTTCTTTCGACCTTCGACAGAAGATTTGCCTTCCGGCGTCTATCCAGACCCAAGTTGGAAAGCACAGGCTGGATCGTCGTCGCTAAGGGAGTCCAATTGCAGGACAGACATTCACTTGCCGGATCAAGGCGCTTGTGAGCCGTCCTGTGGTCTTTGAAAACTGAACTGTGCGACAGTAGCGATAGTTGCGCACTCGGTGCTGGTTAGAGACAGCAGCGGATGCGCGTTGGTGAACATGGCTGCTAATCGGAGTGAAATCAGCAGATTATTTATCGGAGAGTTTGATTCTGGCTCAGAACGAACGCTGGCGGCGTGGATAAGACATGCAAGTGGAACGACAGTCATGGCGTAGCAATATGTCACGGTTGGAGTCGCGTAAGGGTGATTAACACGTGGATAATCTACCGCGAAAACCCGGATAACTCGCTGAAAGGCGAGCTAATACAGGATGCTTCTGCAGGATAGCATTGTGCTGCAGATAAAGCTGGGGACCGCAAGGCCTGGCGTTTTGCGATGAGTCCGCGGCCTATCAGCTAGTTGGCGTGGTAATGGCACACCAAGGCTTTGACGGGTAGCTGGTCTGAGAGGACGGCCAGCCACACTGGAACTGAGACACGGTCCAGACACCTACGGGTGGCAGCAGTCGAGAATCTTTCACAATGGGCGAAAGCCTGATGGAGCGACGCCGCGTGGGGGATGAATGGCTTCGGCCCGTAAACCCCTGTCATTCGCGAACAATTCTTGCGCAAGAAAGCTGCGCAAGTTGATAGTAGCGGAAGAGGAAGAGACGGCTAACTCTGTGCCAGCAGCCGCGGTAATACAGAGGTCTCAAGCGTTGTTCGGATTTACTGGGCGTAAAGGGTGCGTAGGTAGTGTTTCAAGTCCGGGGTGAAATACCAGGGCCTAACTCTGGAAGCGCTTCGGATACTGACTCGCTAGAGGTATGGAAGGGAAGTTGGAATTCTCGGTGTAGCAGTGAAATGCGTAGATATCGAGAGGAACACCGTTCGCGAAGGCAAACTTCTAGAAATATCCTGACACTGATGCACGAAAGCTAGGGGAGCAAACGGGATTAGATACCCCGGTAGTCCTAGCCCTAAACGGTGCGCGCTTGCTGTAAGGGGAATCGACCCCCCTTGTGGCGGAGCTAACGCGTTAAGCGCGCCGCCTGGGGAGTACGGCCGCAAGGCTAAAACTCAAAGAAATTGACGGGGGCCTGCACAAGCGGTGGAGTATGTGGCTTAATTCGATGCAACGCGAAGAACCTTACCTGGTCTTGACATGCTTCTAGTAGGAGGGCGAAAGCTTGACGAGGTAGGAATACCAAGAAGCACAGGTGCTGCATGGCTGTCGTCAGCTCGTGTCGTGAGATGTTGGGTTAAGTCCCGCAACGAGCGCAACCCCTTTGTCTTGTTTCGAGCATCCGATGAACCGGTAGCCGTGCTAGACAGACTGCCCCTCACAAAGGGGAGGAAGGTGGGGATGACGTCAAGTCAGTATGGCCCTTACGACCAGGGCTGCACACGTACTACAATGCCCAGCACAATTGGATGCAAGTCCGCAAGGAGTAGCAAATCCAGAAAACTGGGCCTAATTCGGATTGTCGTCTGCAACTCGACGACATGAAGCCGGAATCGCTAGTAATGACGCATCAGATACGGCGTCGTGAATACGTTCCCAGGCCTTGTACACACCGCCCGTCACATCATGAAAGCCGGTTGTGCCTGAAGCAATGCCATTTGCGGCGTATCGATGGTACACCTGGTGATTGGGATGAAGTCGTAACAAGGTAGCCGTAGGGGAACCTGCGGCTGGATCACCTCCTTTCTTAGGAGTTCAAAGAAGTTAACGAATTCAACCGTGGCAACATATTTACCCTATTACATTTGCAAACTCGCACAGTTCAGTTTTTGATTGGCACTTGGATGTTTGGCGAGTGGGGTCATTCGTGCTGTATTGTTAGGTTAGTTTGTTTGCGCCCCAGTGGCTAGGGCGTGTAGCTCAGTTGGTTAGAGCATGCGCTTGATAAGCGCAGGGCCGCTGGTTCGAGTCCAGCCATGCCCAAACCGACTCGGCGGCATACGTTTTTGCAAATCGATCTTTGAAAACTACACATCTGGAAACTACATTAGGTGTAAGATGCATTATGTATTTGTTCAAGTTTTAAAGAGCGTTTGGTGGATGCCTAGGCACCAAGAGACGAAGAAGGACGCTGCAAGTTGCGATAAGCTTCGGGGAGCTACAAGCGAGCGACGATCCGAAGGTGTCCGAATGGGAAAACCTACCTGGCCGAAGCTAGGTGCCGAAAGCTGAATTCATAGGCAATTGGCGAATAACGAGGTGAAATGAAACATCTTAGTAACCTTAGGAAAAGAAAGCCGACAGCGATTCCGTTTGTAGTGGCGAGCGAAGGCGGAAAAGGCAAAACTCCTAGACTATTTAGGAGGGTAGCGGGATTCAACGATCTGAGAACTGCGCAGTCGCAAATTCCTGAAACGGAATGCCTAAGACCGTGATAGCCGAGTGTGGCGCGCGCTAGCAGCTTATGACGTGAAACACTCCCGAGTAGAGCGGGGCACGTGAAACCCTGTTCGAATCAGTCCAGACCACTGGATAAGCCTAAATACTACTTGGTGACCGATAGTGAACCAGTACCGCGAGGGAATGGTGAAAAGCACCGCTGATAGCGGAGTGAAACAGATCCTGAAACCAAATGCTTACAATGTGTTGAAGTTCCTTCGTAAGGGGGAATAACAGCTTGCCTTTTGCATAATGAGTCTGCGAGTTTATCTTTGTAGCTGCAGGAGCCTTTTTGAGGCGAGTGCGAAGCGAAAGCGAGTGCGAATAGCGCGAATAGTCGCAAGGATAAGACCCGAAGCGGTGGTGATCTACTCTTGGGCAGATTGAAGCATGGCTAACCCCATGTGAAGGATCGAACTCGTGGATGTTGAAAAATCCTGAGATGACCTGAGAGTAGGAGCGAAAGACTAATCAAACCCCGTAATAGCTGGTTCTCTTCGAAATCGCTTGAGGGCGAGCGTCAAAATTCTAACTGGATGTGGTAGAGTGCTGAATGGCTTAGGGGCCCCACCAGGCCACCAAAACCGACCAAACTTCGAATCCATCCAGAAGGTTTGGCAGTCAGGCTGCGGGGGATAAGCTCCGCAGCCAAGAGGGCAACAGCCCAGACCGCCGGCTAAGGTGCCGAAATGTGTCTAAGTGGAAAGGATGTGCCGACGCGAAGACAGTGAGGATGTTGGCTTAGAGGCAGCCACCATTTAAACAGTGCGTAATAGCTGACTCATCGAGCGATGGTGCGCCGAAAATGATTGGCGATGTACTACACATACCGAAGCCGCGGATTCGCAGCCTATCAGGCCGAATGGTAGAAGAGCATAGTCAGTTCAATGAATCTCACTGGAAACGGTGGCAGGAGGGCTGAGTAGCGAGAATGCAGACACGAGTAGCGAAATACTAGGTGAGAATCCTAGTCGCCCAAAGTCCAAGGGTTTCTGGGCCAGGTTCGTCCTCCCAGAGTTAGCCGGGTGCTAAGGTGATGCCGATGGGCGCAACCAATGCACAGCAGGTAAATAGTCCTGAGCCACGGGCTAAAGGTGCAATCCCGACGCACGTCTTAATAAGGTGGACTCAACGAGTGAAGTTAGCCTAGACTGCAAAGTCGAAGCGAGCCTTTATGACGAAGTGCCAAGAAAAAGGACTGCATACAACCCCGTGCCCGTACCCAAACCGACACAGGTGGACAAGTGCAAATGCACGAAGGCGCGCGAGAGAAACCTCTCTAAGGAACTCGGCACATTTGCCTCGTAACTTCGGGAGAAGAGGTGCTCACTAGTCGTGAGCTTCAATAAATTGCGTTTAGCGACTGTTTAACAAAAACACAGCTCTCTGCGACGTAATACACTAGGTATAGGGAGTGACAAGTGACCAATGCGGAAAGATTATCGTGCCTTGTTCTGCCGTCACGGCAAAAGCTTGGCACTTAAGTCCCCGTGAATGTCGGCCGTAACTATAACGGTCCTAAGGTAGCGAAATTCCTTGTCGGGTAAGTTCCGACCTGCACGAATCTTGTAACGACTGAACGACTGTCTCGGAGAGGATCTCGGCGAAACTGTAGTTGCGGTGAAGATGCCGCATGCCCGCAGTAGGACGGAAAGACCCTATGCACCTTTACTGTAAGCTCCTGCTGGGTTCTTATATGTCATGCTTAGTGTAGGTGGGAGACTAGGAAAGCGTGGCTTTGGTTGCGCATGAGTCGTAATATGAAACACCACCCTTGACAAATCAGGATTCTAACTTGAATCCGGCATACGGATCAAGGAAATCGGGTGCAGGTCAGTTTGGCTGGGGCGGCTTCCTCCCAAAGTGTAACGGAGGAGCGCAATGCTTAGCTCAGCACGGTTGGTAATCGTGCGTCGAGCGTATGGGTATAAGCTAGGCTAACTGTGAGACGTACATGTCGACCAGATGCGAAAGCAGGCCCAAATGATCCGGCGGTTGATTGTGGAATTGCCGTCGCTCATCGGACAAAAGGTACGCTAGGGATAACAGGCTGATCGGGACCAAGAGTTCATATCGACGTCCCGGTTTGGCACCTCGATGTCGGCTCATCGCATCCTGGAGCTGGAGAAGGTTCCAAGGGTCCGGCTGTTCGCCGGTTAAAGCGGTACGCGAGCTGGGTTCAGAACGTCGTGAGACAGTTCGGTCCTTATCCACTGTGGGTGCATGATATATGAGGGATTCATTTTCTAGTACGAGAGGACCGGAAATGACGCACTTCTGGTGTGGTAGTTGCCGCTTCAGCGGCACAGCTACGTAGCCATGTGCGGATAAGATAAGTGCTGAAAGCATCTAAGCACCAAGCTTACCCCAATACTGTGTATCTCGGCGATTGCCGGCAGAGCCCGGGCAGACTACCCGGTTGATAGACTACTGGTAGAATCAACGTGAGTTGCCGCCGAGTAGTACTAATTGCTCGCCAAACTTGAGCGTTTTTTACTTCTAATTACATCGCCCTAATTTAGGATTCCTGACGTGTAGTATTCAAAGATCACTCTGTAGAGCCGAATGGCATTTTGGTGTGGCGGCGACGAAGCTTCGGATCGACCCGTTCCCATTCCGAACACGGACGTCAAACGAGGCATTGCCTATGGTAGTGCATGTATAGCTTGCGCGAGAGTAGGTAGCCGCCACATCTGTGCAACGTGCGCATGCCAAGCCTCATCGAAGCGCTTTACCCCCCCCGTC
>VHCN01000067.1 GCA_016871675.1 Verrucomicrobiota bacterium | reverse complement strand
TGAAGATCATGATGCACGAGCGCGTGTCCTTGGACTTGTCGGCCGCGGCCGCGGCCTGAAGCGCCGCGGCGTCAGCGAGCGAAAGACCGATGGCGCCGAGCGTGCCAACCTGCAGGAAGTCGCGTCGCGTCACGCCATCGCAGGTGATGGTGGAGCCGTTTCCGGTGACCTTCAGCATAGGTAGAACTTTGTTCCGGACTTCGAGCAAAACGTAGAGCAAAACACCGCGGCACGCCACGAAAAATCCTGCCTTACCGCACGGCCGTCCCCTGAATTCGGGTTTGCGTTGCCCGTCGAAACCCGCCAGAACAACCGCCCTGTGAGAAACGGCATCTTACTCCTGCTTGCAAACGCCATGGCCTCCGCAGCCGCTCCCGCGACGGCCCAGCCTTCGGGCAATTCGGCGGACGGCATCCTGCGCGGACCGTTCTTTTCCGGAACGATCATGCAGCGCGGCGGCAAGGCGGCCGCGGCCAACAAGGGACTCGTCATCACCGTCGGCACCAATCGCAGCGCCTACGTCTGCTACGACTTGGACACCCTGCGCGTCGCGCTCGCATGGTCGGGAGACTTTCTCGAGTTCGGCAAGACGCAGGAGCGCATCGAATGGCCGCCGCCGCCGGTGGCGAAGGGTCAGTTCGCGTTCGACACCAAGGTAGGCCCCGGGTGGTCGCACCGCGGCAGCCTTGCCGACCCGCGCCCGCGCCAGCAGGGACCGCTCCCGAAGGACTGGGCGCACTACTCGGGACTGCACGTCCACGGCGATCGCGTCGTGTTGAGCTACACGGTTGGCGAGGCGCGCGTGCTTGAAATGCCCGGCACCGAGACCCGCGCCGGATTCACCTACTTCACGCGCACGATCGTCATTGGTCCGACGAAGGAACCGTTGCGCATGCTCCTTGCGGAACACCCGCGAGCGTTGCCCGGCGAGAAACTGCCGCCGAACGATTCGTTTTACGTCGCTTTCGTCAACGCGCCCGCTCCGAATGGCCTGCCGGCTGCCGCCGCGCCGAGGAACGAAGGAACGGCCTACTTCATGGACCTGCCCAAGCTCGCCAAACCCGCGCGTTTCAAAATCCTGCTCTGGCGCGCAGACGCGACCGATGCGCAGCGCAAAATCGCCGATGCGGTGAAGGGGACGCCGCCGCCTGAAGACCCGTCTGCCCTCCTCAAAGGCGGGAAGCCGATGTTCGCCGACTCGGTCACGACGCAAGGCACGCTCGGCTCCGGCGACGGGCCCTACGTTGTGGACACCATCACCGAACCGGTCCCGAATCCGTGGAACGCGAAGACTTACTTCGGCGGATTCGACTTCCTGCCCGACGGCCGCGCGGCCATCTGCACCTTTCATGGCGACGTGTGGACGGTCAGCGGCATTGACGACAAGCTCGACAAACTCTCGTGGCGGCGCTTCGCGACGGGGTTGTTCCAGCCGCTCGGGCTGAAAGTCGTGGACGGGAAGATCTACGTCCTCGGCCGCGACCAGATCACGCGGCTACACGACGTGAACAACGACGGCGAGGCGGACTTCTACGAAAACTTCAACAACGACTCCATCGTCACGCCCAACTACCACGAGTTCAGCATGGACCTGCACACCGACTCGAAGGGCAACTTTTACTACGCGAAGGGTGCGCCGTGGACGCCCGACGTGCAATCGCCGCATCAGGGCACGATCATCAAGGTCACAAAGGACGGCTCGCGCATGGAAGTCTTCGCCAGCGGCCTGCGCGCACCCAACGGCATGGGCATGGGACCGAAGGACGAGATCACCGTCAGCGACAACCAGGGTCACTGGATGCCCGCGAGCAAGGTGAACTGGGTCACGCGCGGCGGCTTCTACGGCATGATGCCCGCCGCGCAGCGCGAGATCACATTGCGCCGCGCCGACGGCACCGGGGTGAAGATCAACCCCAGCGACCCCGACGCGCGCAAGACGAACAACGTCGCGCCGTTCGACAAGGCCGCGCCCATTCCCGCCAGCTACGACCAGCCGATGCTCTGGCTGCCGATGAACATGGACAACTCCAGCGGCGGCCAGGCATGGGCCACGACGGACAAGTGGGGCCCGTTCAAGAATCACCTGCTCTTCATGAGCTACGGCAAGGGCACGCTGTTCCACGTCATGCACGAGACCGTGGAAGGCGCGGTGCAGGCGGCGGCGTGGCAATTCCCGCTCAAGTTCAACAGCGGCACGATGCGCGCGCGAGTGAACCCGAGAGACGGCCAACTCTACACTTGCGGCTTGCGCGGGTGGCAGACCAGCGGTGTGCGCGACGGCGCGTTCCAGCGCGTGCGCTTCACCGGCAAGCCCGTGAACGCGCCGCTCGACTTTCGCGTGCGGCCGAACGGCGTCGCGGTCACGTTCACCTGCGCGCTCGACGAGTCGCTCGCGACCGACACCGCGAGCTGGAGCCTCGAACGTTGGAACTATTCCTACTCCGGCGCTTACGGGTCAGCCGACCATTCCATCGAGGACCCGGCGCAGAAGAAGCGCGACCGCGTGGAAATCAAGGCAGCGAAGCTCAGCCCGGACAAGCGCACGGTGACGCTGGAGTTCAAGCCCTGCGCGGCGGATCAAATGCGCATCCGATACAACCTCAAGTCCGCCGGCGGCGCGACGATGGCGAGCGAGATTTACAACACCATCCACAAAGTGCCCGCCAGGTAGCGAGGGGTTGCCGGGGCGAACCCCGAAGGCACGAAGGACACAAAGGACGTCGGGCGGGATGGCAGACGCGCCGATTCCTGACTGGCAGCCGGGCGCGGGTCCGATACTGTCCGGCGCATGAAATCCATCGTGTTCTTCTTTGCCGCATTGTGCGCCGTCTCGTCGGTTTCCGCTGCGGAACGGACGTTGATCCATTGTGGCCGGCTTATCGACGGGCGCGCCGACACCGTGCGCGAGCAAGTCACGGTCGTCGTGCTCGCCAACAAAATCGTGTCCGTGGACCGCGGCTTCACCGCGCCGCAGGCTGGCGACAAGGTGCTCGATCACAAGTCGCGCACGGTGCTGCCCGGCCTCATTGATCTGCACGTGCATCTGCAAGGCTATCCCGGCCCCGAGCGCTATCTCGAACGCTTCACGCTCAATCCCGAAGACCTCGCGTTCCGCTCGGTGAAGTTTGCGAAGATCACGCTGCACGCGGGTTTCACGACGGTGCGCGACCTCGGCGGCGAGCAAGTCGTCGCGCTGCGGCGCGCCATCGAGCAGGGTTACGTCGAAGGCCCGCGCATCATCGCGGCGGGCCGAAGCATCGCGACGACCGGCGGCCACGCGGACCCGAGCAACAGTTTCCGGCGCGACTTGCAGGGCGATCCGGGCCCGGACAAAGGCGTCATCAACGGCCCCGACGACGCGCGCAAGGCCGTCCGCCAGCGTTACAAGGAAGGCTCGGACGTCATCAAGGTCACCGCGACCGGCGGCGTGTTGAGCGTGGCCAAGGATGGCTTCCGGCCGCAGGTCACGCAGGACGAACTCAACGCGCTTGTGCAGACCGCGCGCGACCTCGGCCTGCCGACCGCCGCGCACGCGCACGGCGACGAAGGCATGAGGCGCGCCGTGCTCGCGGGCATCACCACGATCGAACACGGCACGATGATGAGCGAGGCGACGATGGACCTGATGAAGAAGCACGGGACGTGGTATGTGCCGACGTTGAGCGCGGGGCGCTTCACGGCGGAGAAGGCCGAGGTGCCGGGCTACTATCCGCCCATCGTCGCGATCAAGGCGAAGGCCATCAGCCCGCTGATGATGGCGACCTTCACGCAGGCGGTGAACCGCGGCGTGAAGATCGCGTTCGGGACGGACGCGGGCGTGTTCCCGCACGGCGACAACGCGAAGGAATTCCTATACATGGTCGAGGGCGGCATGAAGCCGATGAAGGCGATCCAATCCGCGACGCTCGAAGCCGCGCGGGTGCTCGGCATGGACGCGCAACTCGGCACGCTCGAACCGGGCAAGCTCGCCGACGTCATCGCCGTGGATGGCAATCCCGCCGAGGACATGAAAACGCTGCTCGACGTGCCGTTCGTCATGAAAGACGGCATGGTGGTGAAGGGTGGGAAGTAACCAACCGCGCGGTGATGATCGGCGCGGGTCGTCCGAGGATTCAGCGTCGGACTCCCAGCGTTTCACGCACGGCCACCCGCAGCGCTTCAACCATGCATGCCGCCTGAGCGGGCGTCGTGCAATACGGCGGCATGAGAACAATGACGTTCCCGATGGGACGAGTGAGCACACCGCGCTTCGCCATCGCCTCGCAAACGCGGATGCCGGCGCGCTCGCGCAGGTCGAACGCCTCGCGCGTGCGCCAGTCGCGAACCAGCTCGATGCCGGCGATGAGACCGACCTGGCGGACATCCCCGACCTGCGGCAGCGACCACAAAGATCGCAGTTCATCGCGCAAGGTGCATTCGAGCGTTTGCCTCGCCTCGATTGAAGCGCGGGATTCGAGGAGATCGAGATTCGCGAGCGCTGCCGAGGCGCCGAGTTGGTTGCCCGTGTAGCTGTGGCCGTGGAAGAAGGCCTTGAACTCCGAGTATTCACCGAGGAACGCATCGAACACCGCCTGCGTTGTGAGTGTGGCAGCCATGGGGAGATAGCCGCCGGTGAGTCCCTTCGCCACGGCGAGAAAGTCGGGTTGAACGCCTTCGTGCTGGCAGGCGAATTGGATTGCGGACCGCCGGCGGCCGATTGCCGGAATGCCGCAGCCCGTGCGACCGAAGCCTGTCATCACTTCGTCGGCGACTAACTGCGCGCCGTCGGCGCGGACGATTTGGGCGACGCGCCGCAGCCAGCCGGCCGGTTGGGGAACCATCCCGGCCGCGCCTTGGATGAGCGGCTCGACGACCATCGCGGCGTAGGGATTGCCGCGCTTGCGTTGCCCGGCGAACTTCTGCTCGACCTTGCCGATGCACTCCCAGTTGCATTGGCGGTAGTCGCGAGCGTCGGCTCGCTCGGGCTTCGCGCGGTTGAAGGGACAGCGATAGCAGCAGGGCGACATCACCGAATCCGACTTGAAGAGCAGGCTCGACCAGCTTTTGTGAAAGAGGCCGATGTGCCCGAGGCTGACGGCGCCCACGGTGTCGCCGTGATAAGCGCCGCTGAGCGAGAGAAACTTCGGCTTCCGGCTGCGGCCGGTGCGGCGCGTGAACTCGTAGGCGAGCTTGAGCGCGACCTCCATCGCCGTGGAGCCGTCGTCGGAGAAGAAGACTTTGGTGAATTGCCGGTTGCGGATTGCCGGTTGCGGATTGGCCGCGCGGACCAACCGTGAGGCAAGGGCACTCGCCGGCTCATTCGCGAGTCCAAGCGCGGAGGTGTGGGCTACCTTGCGAAGTTGCTGTGTGATGGCGGCGTTGAGTTTCGGATGATTGTGTCCGTGAAGGTTCGTCCAGATGGAGGAGTTCGCGTCGAGATATTCGCGGCCGTTCACGTCGCGCAGGACCGCGCCTTTCGCGGACTGGATGACGATGGGCTTACTCCGCAGCCAATCGCGCATCTGGGTGAACGGATGCCAGACGTGGGCGCGGTCGAGTTTGGCGAAGTCAGGCATGTGGCGCGTGAGGCCTCCTGTTGCCGAGCGCGGCGAGCGCGGCTTCCAGCGATTGAATCTGCTCTTCGGTGTGGTCTGCGGTCACGGTGAAGCGAAGCCGTTCCCTGCCGGTGGCGACAGTCGGGGAGCGAATCGCCGGGACGAGGAAGCCCGCTTCGCGGAGTGCGGATGCGATCCACAGCGCGCGTTGCGCGTCGCCGATCATGAGCGGCGCGATCGCGCTGCGGACGGCGGGCAGTTTGCCGGGTCCGGCCAGCAGGGCGCGCTTGAGCAGTTCGACGAGCGACCAGAGCCGCCGGCGTCGCCGTTCGCCCTCGGGCAATTGGATCAACCCGATTCCGGCGCGCGCTGCGGCGGCCGCCGCCGGCACCGGTGCCGTTGAGAAAATGAAACTGCGGGCGCGGTTGATGAGCAGGTCCACGAGTGCGCGGCTGCCGGCGATGTAGCCGCCGCTTGATCCCACGGCCTTGCCGAGCGTGCCCATCTGAATCTCGACGCGATCACTGACGCCGAATTCCTCGACCAAGCCGCGACGATGCCCGCCAAAGAGCCCGGTGGCGTGGGCTTCGTCCACCATGAGCCACGCGCCGAAGCGATCCTTGAGCTCGACGATGTTGTGCAGCGGGGCAAGGTCGCCGTCCATGCTGAAGACGGACTCGGTAATGATGAGCACGTTCGTCGGTTTCGAGTGGTGAGCCGGTCCTCGGCGCGGGCTGACTCCGCGTGCAGCGCGAGCGGGGCCACCTGCGCCTGATCTTGCCCAGGTCAGTTTGGCTTCTAGGTCTGCCAGGTCGTTGTGTCGGAAGACGCGCAGCTTTGCGCCGCTGAGTTTGGCGGCGTCCACAATCGAGGCGTGAACGAGCTTGTCGATGATGATGTAGTCGTCCCTGCCCATGAGTGCCGTGATGGTGCCGAGGGCGGTCGCGTAGCCGGTGGAGAAGGTGAGCGCGGCTTGCGTTCCCTTGAAGGCGGCGAGGGAGTCCTCCAGTTCGTGATGCGGCGCGAGCGAGCCGCAGACGAGGCGCGAGGCTCCGGAGCCGGTTCCGTATCTCTCAACGGCCGATCGGGCGGATTCTTTGAGTGCCGGATGCGACGCGAGGGCGAGGTAGTCGTTGGAGGAAAAGTTGACGAGCGTGCGCCCGGCGATGTCAACGGTCGGGCCCTGCGGGGAATCGACGCGGCGCAATTCGCGCCACAGCCCTTGCTCCCGGATGGCGCCGAGGCGTCGGTGCAGTTCGAGTTCGAACGGGCTCATTGGGCGTGTGCGCGAAGTTTAGCTCCGAACCTTGAACTTTGAATGTTGAACTTCGAGCGCGTCAGGGCGCGGGTTTGAGGGTCCAACCGCCGTCAATCATCGAGGCGGCGACGGGGCCCTCCGAGTGGATGACGGCTTCGAAGGCCTCGGCGATCGAGCCTGCGTGGTTGATGGCGATGAGGTCGGCGCGGGCGCGGGCGGAGACTTCGCCGAGTCGCCGACGGAGTCCGAGCGCGGCGGCGCCGTTGGCGGTTGCCATGCGGAGGAGTTCGGCAGGGGCGAGTCCGGGTCGGTCCGCCGCGAGGGTGCGCATCTCGTTGCGAAGGTCGAGTTCGGGTTTTCGGCCGCGCTCGCGGCGCGTGCTGGCGAGGCTGTCCGTGCCGAGGCAGATGTTCACGCCGGCGCGGAGCAATCGCTCGATCGGAAACGGCTCGTGGCCGAAGTAGTCGTGGCTTGTCGGGCAGTGGACGACATGCGTGCGGTGGCGGGCCAGCAATTCGATGTCGCCGGGTGCGAGGTAGTTCGCGTGGATCGCGAGCGTCCGCGGCCCGAGCACACCGTTGCGCGCGAGGTGCTGCACGGGGGAGACGCCGCCGCAATCGGAGCAGTCGCGTTGCGTCTTGAACCAGTCGAACAACGGGCCGCGCGCGCGGCGGAACATCTCGAACTCGGCGTCGGATTCCGCGACGTGGATGGCGACAGGCAGGTGGCGTCGCCGCGCCGCCGCCGCGGCGCGCGAGAGCAATTCGCCGGTGGTGGTGTAGGGCGCGTGCGGCGAGAGTCCGATGCCACCGCATCCCGCGGGTAACGAATCGAGGAGCTTGAGGCTGTCGGCGACGAGGTTGCGCGGGGAGAGGCCGGGGCGGATGCAGATGAGTTCGAGGAGTGAATGGACGCGCAGGGGAGTGGAACTCCAGACGTCCGGGAGCAGTTCGGGAACGGCCTCGATGTCGGCGACGGTGGTGGTGCCGTTGCGCAGCAGCATCTTCGCGCCGGCAAGCCACGACTCCGCGAAATCCGTGTAGCTCCACCCGGCCTTGAGCGCGGTGATGGACTTGATCCAGTCCGTGAATCGGCGGCTGAACGCGAGCAGGCCGGCCATGTTGGTGTAGTCGAGATGGCAGTGCGCGTTGACAAGGCCGGGGAGCAGGATGACTTCGCCGAGGTCGGTCGCGCTGCGTCGCTCGGCTGCGGCGAAGCGTTTCCACGGCCGGACGGTGATGATGCGGTTGCCCTCGATTTGCACCGCGCCATCTGACAGCGGCGGCCGGCTGACGGGCAGGACGATGCGCGCGCGAAGGAGCACGAGGGTGGAAGGTGGCGGCGCAACCTTGCGGCGTGGACGGCCCGGGAAGGGAGGGCGGGGGGCCCGGGCCTTAGACTACGGCTTCCTGCCGGCGGCTCTTGACGCGGGCGGCGACGCTGTGTTTTGTCGCCTTGCGCTTGCTGTGGCGCTTGCGGATCTGCTGCTCGATTTTTTTGGTGACCAGGTCGATCGCCGCGTAGAGGTCGCTCTCGGCGTCCTCGGCGTAAAGGTCGGGGCCGCGCATGGTGAGATGCATCGAGCACTTGAAGGCCTTCTCGGGCATTCGTCGATGGTCGTGCTCAAGGCTGACGCGCGCGTTGATGACATGGGTTTCAAAATGCTCCAGCTTCTCGAGGCGCGCGAGGATGTGCTCCTCGATGGCCTTGGTGAGGGTCACGTTGTGGGTCGTGAGGATGAACTTCATACGCCAGGAGGATGGCTTCGGCGGCGCCCGAAATCCAGCGAAAGGATTCCCCCCCCGTTGGGAAGTTCGGACTGATTGCCGCCGGCCGGCTGGCCCGCATGGATGCGCGCCTCGTGCTCCGTGATGCGGCCGTCGCCATTGGTGTCGCAGCGGCGGACAGCGGCATTGAAGGCGGCCGAACGCGCCCGCGGCGGATGGGTTCGTGGAAGTGGAGGACCCCGCGGCAAGCAGCGCGGCGATTCGATTCTACCGCGTCATCACCCGCCCTTGAACGAATCCCCCGTCCGGCCTGGTCGCTCACCGCATCACGAACTTGCGGTGCGCGGCAAAGAAGCCCCGCAACGCAAGGGACGCCGCATCTTGCAGCGCCTGCAATTCCTGATACACGGCGGCCGCCCCGGCATCAGGCGTGGCCGTCTCGTCGCGGTTCAGCGTGACGAACGCGCTCGTGATGTCATGGATGCATGCTCGCTCGCCCTTCTGCAGCCGCCAGCACCACAGCGCCTGCAACGCCGCGCCGTAAGCCGCGCCCTCGCCAACCTTGAGCGTCACGACCTCGGCGTTGAACACGTCCGCCATGATTTGGCGCCAGACCCTCGACTTCGCGCCGCCGCCGGTCGCGCGGATTTGCCTCGGCTTCACGCCGAGTCCGGCGAGGCGCCGCAAGCCGTAGTTCATCCCGAGCGTCACGCCTTCCATCGCGGCCCTCGCGTAATGGGCCGCGGTGAACGTGCGCGAGTTGACGCCCAGGAAGACGCCGGTTCCATCGGGCACGTTCGGCGTCCGCTCGCCTTCGAGATAGGGAAGCAGCATCAGGCCGCCGCAGCCCGGCTTCGCCTTGGCCGCCCCGGTGGCGAACTTCTCATGCGTCCAGCCGAAGTCCTGCCGCACCATCTCGGTCGCGACGGTGACGTTCATCGTGCAGAGCAGTGGAAGCCAGCGGTTCGTCGAGTCGCAAAACGCCGCGATCTCGCCGCGTGGATCCACGACCGGCTTTCCGGCGCAGGCGTAGATGGTGCCGCTGGTTCCGAAGCTCGCCGTGATGACGCCCGGCGCTGTGTTGCCCGTGCCGATGGCGCCCATCATGTTGTCACCGCCGCCTGCGCTCACGAGCACGCCGGCATTGAGGCCAAGCTCCCGCGCCGTGCCCGCCTGTAACGTGCCTGCGGGCTGGTCGCTTGCTGAAAGCGCCGGCAGCCTGCTCATCAGGTCCGAGTCGATCGCCCGCACCGCCGCCTCGCACCAGCGGCGCTTGCGCACATCCATGAGCGCCGTGCCCGAGGCGTCGCCAAACTCCATGAACCTCGCGCCCGTGAGCCAGAAGTTCAGGTAGTCGTGCGGCAACAGCACCGTCGCGAGCCGGGCGAAGTTTTTTGGCTCATGCTTCTTGAGCCAGAGAATCTTGCCCGCGGTGAAGCCGGGCAGCACGGAGTTGCCGAGCGCCTGGCTGGCGCCCTTCGCGCCGCCGAGCTTTGCGGTGATCTCCTCGCACTCGGCCGCGGTGCTTGTGTCGCACCAGAGTTTTGCGGGGCGGATGACTTCGCCGCGCTTGTCGAGCGGCACGAATCCGTGCTGTTGCCCGCTCACGCCGATGGCGACGACCTCGCTCTGGCCCGCCTTCGCCGCTTTCAGCGCGCCCCGGATGGCTGTCGCGGCCGCGTCCCGCCACGTGTGCGGATGCTGCTCCTTCACGCCGGGCGGGAGATTGGCGATGAGGTCATAACCGGCGGAAGCGGAGCCGAGCACCTTGCCGCTGCGCGCATCCACGGCGAGGACCTTGGTGGACTGCGTGCCGGAATCAACCCCCAGAAGTATCGAGCGCATGGCGCGAGGATGCCCCGCGCGACACGGGGGTCAAGGCGAGACCGGCAGAGTGAACCAGGCGTTGCTCCTCCTTGCGGAGGCGCTCGCCACCAGGCGCAGGTCGTGTATCAGTTTGAATCCTGAAACCGGGTTTTGGACCTGCCCCGGGCGCGGCTCAATCCACGAATGCAAACTCGTTCGAGAGCAGCAGCACCTGCGCGAGCTTTTCCCACGGCGAGAGCGGCTTCATCGCCGCGGGCTGCGGGCCTCCGAATTCCTCCTTCGCGTTCCACACGGCGGTCTCCGACGGAGGTTCCTTCGGACCCAGGCGCGTGATGACCGGCGACCACTTGAAGTCGTCGCTGTTCAGGTTCGCCCGGATGTCCACCACGAAGTCCAGCGTGTCGCCCTTCTGCAACGTCACCGAGGCGAGCGAGGCGTTCGTCTGCGCGTTGTGCAGCGTCCACGAACCGAGCACGCCGTCGCGGGACGACACGATGAACGCGCGGATGCCGTCACCCGGCTCGGCCTCGTGTTTCACGACGCCGCCCGCGCTCACGGTCGTGTCGCGCGGCGCGACCCAGCGGCGGATGGCCGCGTGCTTGGCCGTGTTGCCCGGGTGCCCGCCGTCGGCGGTGAGCCGGACCCAGCCGAGCTTGCCGTCCGGATACGCCGTGCTGCCCTGCCACGCGTCGCCGCTGAAATAGGGCAGGGCGGTGAAGTTGGTCACGCGCTTCGCGGCTTCGTCGAGTTCGCCGTAGCCATACTGCCACGCGGTGACGAGCGGCTTCGGCGTTGGAGGTGGCGGTTCGGTGACGTTCGCCTGGATGAATTCGAGCGCAGCGGCGAGTTGCGGTGCTGTCGGTTCGCGCTGGAAAATCAGGCGGAAGAGCTGCCGTGCGCGCTGGTCGGATGGCGATGAATCAGTGCGCTTGGCAAGCGCGCGTGCGCGATCCGAGGCGAACTCGCTGTTGAGCAAGTAGAGCGATTGCTGCGGCACGGTGGTCAGCGGTCGCGCCGGGCTGTGCATGTCGGGGTTGGCGAAGTCGAACACCCGCAGCGTGCCCGGCAAGAATTGTCGGTCCACGAGGCCATAGACAGTGCGGCGCGGGCTGAACGGCGGCTTGAACAATTCGACCGGCCGGCCGCCGGGTTTCGTGTCAAGCTCGCCGCTGACAAACAGCAGCGAATCGCGCAATGCCTCCCAATCCAGCCTTTGGCGGGGAAAGCGCGACCAGAGACGGTTGTCCGGGTCGGACGCGTGCGGCCCGCGAAGCCCGGAGTTCCGATTTCCGGTATCCGGACCCGCGCCGGATTGCTGATACACCGCGCTGGTCACGATGAGCTTGTGCAGCTTCTTGAGCGACCAGCCGTCGGCGATGAAGCGCAGCGCGAGCCAGTCGAGCAGTTCGGGATGGCTCGGCGTCTCCGCGCGACGGCCGAAATCACTCGGCGTGCGGACGAGTCCGGCGCCGAAGTGGTGCAGCCACACACGATTCACCGCGACGCGAGCCGTGAGCGGATTGTCCGCGCACGCGATGGCGTGCGCGAGTTCGAGGCGGCCGCTGCCGTTTGAGAACGGCGGACGCGCCGGGCCCGCGAGCGCGCTGAGGAACTGCCGCGGCACGGGTGCGCCGCGCGTCGCCGGGTTGCCGCGCGTGAAGATGCGCGGGTTGTCGCCGGGCGTGGCGTCGTTCAGGACGAGCGCGTGCGGCGGTGCCGCGGGGGTGCGGATAAGCCAGCGATCCACTTCGCCCTGCAACTTCCAGAGCGCCTCGCATACGCTCGTGGGGAAATACTGCTCGTTGTTGACGATGCCCGTGTCCGGCACGGCGCACGGCGAGTCGGGGCCGTGAAGGACCTGGCGGAGCTCTTCCGAGGCGGGGTCGTTGAGGGATTGCGGACGGCGCGAGGCGGACGGCGAATCGGCTGCGTTCGTGCGCGGTTTGCTCGCCTCCTGCCATGCGTTCTCCATGTCGGCGAAGAGTTTCCCGTAGCGCGCGGCGACCTCGGTCATGTTGGTCGGCGCGCTTGCGAAGGCGGCGACGACAAGAGGATTGAGTTTGCGGTCCGGGCCCCCCGCCTGTGCGAAGATCGAAGCACGTGTCGTCGCGAAGCTGCCCGCAGCGGCGCGCCGAAACTCATGCCAGGGCTGGAAGACGGGGTCGAATCCCGCGCTGCGCCGCTCGAGGAACTCGCGCCACCGCCGGGCCGTCGCCGGGATGAGATCCTTGTCCGTGAGAATCTGATCGAAGCCTTCCTCGGGGAATCGCGAGAGGTCGAGCTGCGCCGCGAGATACTCGCCGGCGCGGGCGCGGGCGCGAGTGGCCGCCTTCCCGCGCTCGGCGAGCATGGAGTCGGCGAGCTTCGCGCGGCGCGCGAGCAGTTCGCTCTCGAAGGCCTTGAACGCATCGGACTGCGCCGGCGCCGGGTCGAGGCACACGAATTGTTCGACCGATGCCTGAAACACACCGTAGAGCGAATAATAATCCGCCGTGGGGATGGGATCGTATTTGTGATCGTGGCACCGCGCGCACGCGACGGTGAGCCCGAGCATGCCGCGCGTCACGGCGTCAATGCGGTCATCAATCACATCATGCGTCACGCCGAGGAATCGCCGGCCGATGGTAAGAAACCCCATCGCAGCCTGCGCGCCGAGGTCGGCGGGAGCGGCCTGGTCGGCTGCGAGTTGCAGCACGAGAAAGCGGTCGTAAGGCAGGTCGTCATTCACGGCGCGGATGACCCAGTCGCGGTAGGCGTGTGCGTGGACCCAGAAGCGTTCCTCGCGCGCGTAGACGTAGCCCTTGGTGTCGGCGTAGCGCGCGATGTCCAGCCAGTAACGCCCCCAACGCTCGCCGTAGTGCGGCGAGGCGAGCAGGCGGTCCACAAGGCGTTCGTAAGCCCGTCGGGACGGATGGCTCGGCTCCGACGCATGGGTCCCATGAGTCGTTTTCGTTCCATCGCACTCGCGCACAAACGCCTCGACCTCGTCCGGCGTCGGCGGCAATCCGAGCAGGTCGAGGTGCAGCCGGCGTATGAGCGTGCGCGGGTCAGCGCGTGCCGAGGGCTTCTGGCCCGCGGATTCGAGTTTTGCGAGGATGAACCGGTCGATCGGAGTTTGCGGCCAGCGAGCGTCCTTCACATGCGGCGGCGCGACGGGCTTCGGCGGCTCGAACGCCCAGTGGGGTTTCCTGGACTCGGGCTTCGGGCTTCGCGTTTCGGCCTTGTCGCCCCGCGGGTCGGGTGCTCCTGAGTTGATCCACAAGACGAAGTCGGCGATTTGCGTCTCGGTCAGCTTCTGCTTCGGCGGCATTTGAAGCTGCGCACCGGTCCAGCGCAACGCGTGGATGATCTGACTCCGTGAAGCGTCGCCCGGGATGACCGCGGGGCGTCCCGACTCGCCGCCCGCGAGCATTCCGGCGCGCGTGTCGAGGCGCAGCCCGGCCTTCAACTGCTTCGCGCCTGCGCTGTGGCACTCGTAACAGCGGTCGGCGAGAACGGGCCGGATGCGCCGCTCGAAGAAGTCGAAGTCCGCCGTCGCGCGCGCACTGGCGGCGGTGCCGAAAACCAGCAGGATCAGAAGCGCGCGATTCACCTCAGGATGTGTGCGGGCGTTCGAGAATCTCATGGACGACGCGCGCCTTGGACACGGACGCGTCCGTGAGCGTCTCGCTCCGGCCCTGGTGCTGAAACGCGAGCCGCTCGTGATCAAGACCAAGCTGGTGCAGGAGCGTCGCGTGCAAGTCGGGCACGCTCACCTTGTCCTGCACGGCGCGATAACCGACCTCGTCGGTGTCGCCGTGCACGTGGCCGCCTTTGAAGCCGCCGCCCGCGAGAATGAGCGAAAACGCGTGGCGGTTGTGGTCGCGGCCGGTGCCGTTCTGCGAAACCGGCAGCCGCCCAAACTCGCCGGCCCAGATGACGATCGTCGAGTCGAGCAAGCCGCGCTGCTTCAAGTCCATGATCAGCGCCGCGCTCGGGTGGTCGGTGTAGCCGCAGATTTCCTGAAGCTCGGCGTGCACGTTGCGATGCGAGTCCCACGGCTGGAAGAGCGGCTTGAGCGGCGGGAAGACCTGCACGAACCGCACGCCCGCCTCGACGAGGCGCCGCGCCATCAAGAGCCGGAGCCCGTAGCCTTTGGTGCGCGCGTGGTCGAGTCCGTAGAGTTTCTTCGTCGCCTCGGATTCACCCGCGAGGTCGAAGAGGTTCGCCGCCTCGAGCTGCAGGCGGGCGGCGAGTTCGTGGTTTTGAATGCGAGCCTCCAGCGCCGCTTCGCGCGGGTGGCGGCTCTGGTGGGCGCGGTTGAGCGTCGCGAGCAAATCGAGCTGCGAGCGTTGCGCGCCGGGCGGAAGCGGCCACGGTGGGTTGAGGTTCAGCACGGGCGCGCCCTGCGAATTGAACTCCGTGCCGCCGAAGACCGCCGGGAGCCACGTGTTTTGCCAGAGCAAGGTGCCGTTGGTGTTGTAGCCCTCGGGGTCGCGCAGCACCACGTAGCCCGGCATGTTGCGGTTCTCGGAGCCGAGCGCGTAGGTGACCCACGACCCGAGCGCGGGGCGTCCGGGAAAAATCTTTCCCGTGTTCAACAGCACGAGCCCTTCGGTGTGGTTGTTGTGCTCGCTCACCATCGAGCGCACGAGCGTGAATTCATCCGCGACCGAGCCGAGGTGCGGGATCACTTCGCTCAACTCCATCCCGCAGCGGCCGCGCGCGAGGAACCGGAACGGGCTGCCGAGGAGCCGGTTGGTTTCGCTGCCCTTTTGGAACATCTCCACCTTCTCGCTGTGGCGCACGCCGTCGAGCTTGTTCAACTCGGGCTTCGGATCGAACAAGTCCATCTGGCTCGGGCCGCCATTCTGCGTGAGGAAGATCACCGATGTCGCGCGCGGGGCGAAGTGCGTCCGCCGCGGCGCGAGGTCCGCGGACGATGCCGCCGCATCGGGCGAGAGCGCCTCCAGCGCGAGTGCGCCGAAGCCCAGGCCGCTCAGCGCAAGCATCTCTCGCCGGGAGAGCGGGGTCGGGGCGGTGATGGGACCGTGCGGCGTCATTGCATCAAGGGATGTTTACAAACTCGCTCGTGTTCAGCAGCGCGTGGCAGAAGCGCGTGAGCGCGAGCTCGGCCGGTGTCAGGGCGGCAAAGCGCTCCGCGAGTTTGATCAAGGTATCGTCTGGTTTCCTGTCACCCGGTTTTGCGTCCTTCGTCTTGGCTGCGTCCCCGGCCGCTGCAGCGGCGAGTTTTTTGGCCTCGTTGGTTGCGGTGTCGCGCTCGAGGCGAGCCGCCTCGGCACCGGTGCGGAGCCACTCGATCGACGCGTTCAACTCCGCCCGGTCCGGCCCGCGGGCGAGCACGAGTTGATAGGCTGTCGTGACACGCGCCTCAACGGAAGTTTCCGGAGCCAGCCGTGCCGCGCGCGCGGCGATCTCGGCGGATTGCTCCAGCACGAACGCGTCGTGTTGCATCACCAAGGCCTGCGCGACGACCGCGGACGGCGCGCGCCGCGAGTTCTGAGTGGTCACGAGGGGCTGGTTGAAGGCCGCGAGCAGCGTCGGGTGGTAGTTTCGCCGCGCGAGCAGGTAGAGGCTGCGCCGGGCGGTCCGATCCTTTGGCGCGATCGTGCCGTCGGGCTTCCCCTCGGTCATCACCGGCGGCCCGCCGATCGCGAGGTCGAGACGGCCGCCGGCCGCGAGCACGGAATCGCGCACCATTTCGGAGTCAAACTGGCGGAGACGCTGGCGCCAGAGAAGTTCGTTCGACGGGTCCACGCGCGCGGCGGGGTTCCCCGCGCTTCCTGATTCGGCGCTCGCTTGCCGGTAAGTTGTCGAAAGCACGAGTGTCCGGAGCACCGGCTTCAACCGCCAGCCGTTGCGCTGCAATTCAGCGGCGAGCCATTCGAGCAACTCAGGATGCGTCGGCCGTGTCCCGGATTCGCCGAGGTTGTCGCTCGTCGCCACGATGCCCACCCCGAAGAGCTGCTGCCACACGCGGTTCATCCACACCCGGGCCACGAGCGCCGAGGCCGGCGTGCCGGGTTCCGTCAGCCAGCGGGCGAGCGCGAGCCGCCGGCCGCTTGTGCCGTGAGGAAACTGCGCGTCTGCGGGCGCGCGGAACAATGCCGCGGCTTCGCCTGTCGCGAGGGCGCGAAAGTAACCGGGTGCCGCGGCCTCGCCGGGCGTGTCGAGACTTCCCCGCTTCAAGACGTGCATGACCGGCGCCGGCCCTGTCTCAAACGCGGCGTGCAACTTGCCGTAGGCGCGGCGCTGTTTCTCGATCGCGGCGATTTCCTTGTCGATCGCGGCGATGGCGTCCTTGTCCGCTTGCGGGAGCGCCGCGTCCACTTCGGCGGTCTTGAGGCGGTATTGGTCGCCGAACTTGCTCACGAGGTAGTGCTGGATTTCGGACCGCTTGAGATACGGCACGCGGAACGCGCGCTTGAGGTCGAGGCGGATTTCCTCGGGCAGCGGCGCGAGCTTCTTCTCGTAGAGCTTGTCCTCCGTCGGGTAGCGCAGTTCCTTCTGCCGGTCCTTGAGCTTCTCGATCTGCGCGTCGAGCGCGGCGTTGTGTTTGTCCACCTCATCCTTCTTCGCATCGGGCACGTCGGCGATGAACCGCGTCTTGGGCGTGATCCACCGGTCGGGGTTGAACACCGGGGCGAAGTTCGCGAGGAAGCCGTAGTAATCCTCCTGCGCGATGGGCTCGAACTTGTGCGCGTGGCACTTCGCGCACTGCATCGTGAGGCCGAGGAGGTTCGCCGCGACGATCTCGCCGGTGCGTTGGAGCGTGTCGTGCCGCTCGCGCGGCGTGTTGATCTCATCCTCGTCCGTGTCATCCATCGCAAGCCGGAGGAAGCCCGTCGGCACGAGCGCGGCCTGGAGGGCCGGCGTCATCTCCCTTGCGCCGCGCCAGGGCGCGAGTTCGTCGCCGGCAAGTTGCTCGGTGAGAAACCGGTCGTAAGGAAGGTCGCGGTTGAAGGCGTCCACCACGTAGTCGCGGTAACGCCACCGGCCTTCCGCAACCTTGATGGTGGTGAAGTCGTTGTCCACCCCGTGCACGTCCGCGTAGCCCGCGGCGTCGAGCCAGTGCCGCGCCCACCGCCCGCCGAACTGCGGCGAGGCCAGCAGGCGCTCCACAAGCCGTTCATACGCGTCGGCCCCCGTGTCCGCCAGGAATTCAGCCTGCAATTCCAGCGACGGTGGAAGGCCGGTGAGGTCGAGTGAAATGCGGCGCAAGAGCGCGGCCCGATCCGCGTCGGGTGAAAACGCGAGCTTTCTGGATTCAAGCCTCGCGAGCACGAAGGCATCCACGGGTGTTCGCACACGTGTGCTGCTCTTGATGCGCGGCGGCGTCGCGGCTGCGAGTTCGCGAAATGCCCAATGGCCTGACGGGACAGATGCGGCAGCGGGTCGCCCGCCCTCCTTCTGCGCAGCGGAGGCGCCGATGGCGAACAGGGCCATCAGCAGGCAGGGCAAAGGGCGCGGGCCGCGTCGGCGGTGCATAGACTGTGCTCGCAAATCTAGGCGCGCGCCCGCGGTCGAACAAGCGGCTTTTGACCGCGCCGCGGGCACCCGCTGCGCGATCACCTTGGTCCGGTCAGATACTTGTCGTGAAACGCCCGGATGGCCTCGGCAAGCGACTGCGCGGTGGCTTCGCGCTTTTTCTCGTTCGTCCGAAAGGCCCCGCCGAACTCGAGCTGGATGGCGTCCACGCCGTTGGTGCGATGGCTGCCGTAGGTGCGGACGATGTAGCCGCCGCTGTAGGACCGGTGCTCCGGTGGGTCGCCGGGAGGCGTGTTCGCCGGAGAAACTTCGATGCCTCTCGCCGCGAGTTGCCCGGGCACGCTGTGTTCGCCGCCGACCGCGGGCGCGCCATGCTTCTCGATCATCCGCATGACCGTCGTTCCGTTTTGCGTGCCCCGATAGACGGTGTTGGAGCTGGCGGCCTGTCCGTGGATGTCGAGCAGCAACGCGCCGCGCGGGAAGCGCAAACGCAGCTCATCCACGAATTCGCGAACGGTCGTGTGGAACGCGGCATGAACGGCCTTTGCGCTTTCGTGCTCGACGCCCTCGG
>VHCN01000066.1 GCA_016871675.1 Verrucomicrobiota bacterium | reverse complement strand
GTTTCCACACGGGCAGACCGAGCGCCTTGCCCTTGATGTCCCAGAGCGCGAGGTCAATGCCGCTCATCGCGTGCAGGCCGATGCCGCGCCGGCCCGAGTAGATGGTGCGGTGATACATCGTGTGCCACAGCCGCTCCGTCTCGAAGGGGTCTTCGCCGATGAGCAGATGTTTCAGCCCGGTGCTGATGGTGTGGCTGAACGGCCCTTCGATGACGGCCTTGGCCGCGAGGGGCGCGGAGTCCACCTCGCCGATGCCGGTGATGCCGGCGTCGGTGGAGACCTTCACGATGAGCGCATCCTGCCCGCTGTCGCACTGGGCGCGGACAAGCTTTTGGGAGACGTAAATGGCTTCGACGTTGGTGATTTTCATCGGCGCGTGGGACGTGGGGCGTGGTGCGTGAAGAAGGCGATGGTCGTGATTGGAATACTCACGCACCACGAGCTGCGCACCCCGGCTTACTTCTTCGGCTTGATGCCGCGCAGGTGCTCGTCGAACCAGTCTGCGAGCGATGTGATGTCATTGATCTGGTCCGGCCAGCCGTGGGCTTTGCCGGGCTTGGTGATGAGCTTGGCGGTCGCGCCGGCTTTCGCCGCCTTGTCCACGAAACTCTCGGCTTGCTGGATGGGCACGAGCTTGTCGGCGTCGCCGTGGATGATGAGCGTGGGCGGCATCTTTGCGGTAATGAAGTAGATGGGCGAAATCTCCTTCCCGAAAGTCCTGCGGCCTTCTTCCGTGTCGGCGCGCGAGCCGAACGCGTTCTTGAAGTTCTTCAACGTCCCGACGCCGACAGCGTCTTCGCCTGTCTGGCCGTAGTTGAGGAAATCCGTCGGCGGATAGAAGCACGCGACGGCCTGCACTTCGCTCGACACGCGTTCGACAGCGTCTTTCGAGTTCGGGTCGCCGGCGCGTCCCTGCGTGCCCATCGTGAGCGAGAGGTGCCCGCCCGCGCTGCCGCCGGTGATGCCGAGCTTGTCCGGGTCCACGCCCCACTGCTTCGCGTTCGCGCGAACGAACCGCACGGCGCGGTGGATGTCCTGCGTGATTTCCGGGATGACGAACTTCGGCTGCGAGCCATGCACGACGGCAAACACGGTGTAGCCGCGCGCGAGGAAGGGCTGATACATCACGGGGTTGATGCTTTGGTGGGCGGAAAACCATCCGCCGCTGACCATAAAGAGAATGCCGTGGCCGTTGGGTTTGGCGGGTTGGAAGACATCCATCGTGAGCACGACCCCAAGCTTGCGGCCGTAGATGACATCGGGCGCGCGCTTGAAGTCCGCCCCGGCCTGGGCGAACGCGCCGGAAGACGCGGCGAACAGAAGCGCTGCAGCGAGAAGAGTGCGGGAGGTGTGTTTCATGGCGGGTGGCAGAGGAATGTCCATGAAGTTATGCCGGCGCAAGGCAGGAGACGCAAGCTTGCGGCCGTTTCGACCGAGGGATGCCCGGGATAAAAGGCTTCCGCGCTGCGCGTCCATCCGGTTCAATCCCGCGCATGCAAGGCCACTTCGCGCTCGTGCTCCACGGGCACTTGCCGTTCGTGCGGCATCCGGAGCACAACCGCTTCCTCGAGGAGGCCTGGCTGTTCGAGGCGATCACCGAGAGCTACGTGCCGCTCATCCAGGTCATGGACGGCTGGCTGCGCGACGGCATGGACACGCGCCTCACGCTCACACTCACGCCGACGCTGTGCGCGATGTTGATGGACCCGCTGCTGCAGGACCGCTACGCGCGCCACCTCGAGGGGCTCATCGAACTGGCCGAGAAGGAAATCCATCGCACGCACTGGGACCATGCGTTCCGCGAACTCGCGTGGATGTATCACCACCGCTTCACGGGCATCCGCGACACCTACTTTGCCTATGGCCGCAACGTCGTCGGCGCGTTCCGCAAGTTTCAGGAAGCCGGCAAGCTCGAGATCATCACGTGCGCGGCGACGCACGCGCTGTTGCCGCTGCTCGCCGGGCATCCGCCAAGCCTCCGCGCGCAGGTGCTCGTCGCGCGCGATCATTATCACCAGTGCTTCGGGTGCGACCCGCGCGGCATCTGGCTGCCCGAGTGCGCCTACGTGGACGTGGTGGAGCAGGCGTTGCAGGAGGCGAACATCCGGTGGTTCATCACCGACACGCACGGCGTGCTGCACGCCCGGCCGCGGCCGCGCTACGGCGTCTTCGCGCCCCTCTACACGCCGAACGGCATCGCGGCGTTCGGGCGCGACCTCGACTCGGCCCGGCAAGTCTGGAGCCGCAACGAAGGTTATCCCGGGGACGCGCGCTACCGCGATTTCTACCGCGACGTCGGCTTCGACCTCGAATTCGAGTATGTCCGGCCACACCTGCCGAGCCCCGAGCTGCGCGGCTTCACGGGCATCAAGTATCACCGCATCACCGGCTCAACGCCGGACAAGCACATCTACGACCGCAAGGCCGCGCTCGCCGCGGCCGACGAGCACGCGGGCCACTTCCTGCACTCGCGCATCGGGCAGTTCCAGCATCTCGGGAGCTTGATGGACCGCGCCCCGCTCATCGTGTCGCCTTACGACGCGGAACTGTTCGGCCACTGGTGGTATGAAGGGCCCGAGTTCCTTGACTTGTTCATGCGCAAGGCGACGTTCGACCAGCGCGCATTCACGCTGACGACGCCGGGCGAGTTTCTCCACCGGAATCCGGTGCAGCAAATCGCCACGCCCGCCGCGTCAAGCTGGGGCGAGGAAGGCTACTTCAAACTCTGGCTCAACGAGACCAACGAGTGGATTCTGCCGCACCTCGACATCGCGCAGGAGCGCATGACGGACCTCGCGCGGCGCTTTCCACAGGCCGCCGGCGTGACCGGGCGCGCGCTCAAGCAGGCCGCGCGCGAAGTGCTCCTCGCGCAATCGAGCGACTGGCCGTTCATCCTCCGCACCGGCACAAGCCCCGACTACGCGCGCCGCCGGGTGAAGGACCACATCTTGCGCTTCACGCGCCTGCACGAGCAGATCACCTCCGGCCGCGTGGACGAGGAGTATCTCGCCAGGTGCGAATGGGTGGACAACCTCTTTCCCGACGTGAACTGGCGCTATTGGGCGTAGCCGGGCGAACCACGAAGACACGAAGGACACGAAGGACTGCGAGACGAAGCCCGATTGAATCTTGGTGCCTTCGCACAGTCGCGGTAAAAATCAGCCAGCCAGTTAAGTCGTTCTTTGCGTCAACGCCTCTGCCCACTGCTGCTCGGAGATGATTGCGGGTGTTCCGTGTTCTCGGCGTGAAAGAACGCCATCCTCAATCTTGTTTCCGTAGGCCCCCCTCTTCCACGCCGCACTGCCTTCGATACCCACGACCAGGTAGTCGATGAACTGATTCACGGATTTTTGGCTCGGAGCGACACCTCCTCGCGCGAGAACCGCATCCAGACATTTCTTGCGTGAACCAAATGCAAACTTTCCAGTAAACACAAACGACTTGCCCGCAAACACTACTGCCGGCTGCGGACGGTCGAATGGCGATTGGTCACACAGCAAGTTCGCAACGAGTTCTTCCTTGAAGTGCTGAATCGCGTCCGAACTCCTCCAACTCTCAGGGACAACAACATCGTTGAAATCTGTCGTAGAGAATTGTTTGAGCGAATCGGTGTTGCTGTCGAAGTCCTTCGTCAGAAACAAATATTTGCGCCATTGCTCTCGATTCCGTTCATCAGACAAGAGGTCTTCGATTTCCCAACCAGCCGCACCGGCTGACAGATTTGGAGAGAACTGTATGCCAAAGAACCGGAGTATCTTCTTCTGACGGTTTGACGCAGGGATGCGCATTGCCTAAACAAGGGGTATCAAAACAAGTTTCCTTGACCAGTCGCTTTCGGTAATGGGTCACCACCGAGCAGGGCTCGGAATTGCGTTTCGTCCAGCACGGGCACACCAAGCTCCCGAGCTTTGTTCAGTTTGGAACCGGCGCTTTCGCCAGCCAGCACGAAGTGAGTGTTCTTGCTCACGGAGCCGGTGACGTTCCCTCCTGCCTCGCGAATCAGCTGCGATGCCTCATCGCGCGACAGCGTGGGTAGTGTGCCAGTGAGCACGAAGGTCTTGCCTGCCAGCGTGGCTTTCTGACTTCCATCGCCAAACGTGCCCAGCGCAGATTTTTTTTGAGGCGTAATCCGGAGTTCTCGCATTCGTCGCAAGACCCTCTTTCCGTGATCGCTGGCAGCCCAGTCAACGATCGCCCTGGCTGAAACTGGGCCTATCAGTGTTCTGGCTTGCCAAGGTTGTCCGCCAGGGCGTGCGAAACCAGCCTCGATCAGCCGCTCCCCAATCGGATTGCCAAGTTGCTTTGCTCCCTCTTGTCGCTTCTTGCGCGCAACTTGCTCGATTTCAGGCAGCTGCTTCTTTTCTTCCTTCCCCACTTTGCTGTATTCAAACACACGTCTCAAATCACCGAGGTCAGCCGTGTCCCTAAGAAGGCTAGAGGTAGCAAGTGTTGGCAAGTCGGGAAAGAACTCGGCGAGCTCATACGCAGTCTGTTCACCGATTTCTGGGATGGCCAGCGCGTGAATCCAGCGGTGCAGTGGCGCCTGCTTCGTTCGTTCCAGCGCATCGGTGACCTTTGCGGCGTTCTTCTCGCCGAAAATGCGCGGTTCGTCGTCGGTGCCGAGGTTCAACTTGCCGAGCTGTTCGAGCTTGAGGTCGAAGAGGTCGAGCGGCTCCTTCACGAGTCTGCGCTCAACGAGTTTCTCGGCTACGATGCCGCCGAGGGATTCAATGTCGAGCGCCTTGCGGGCCGCAAAGTATTCGATTCGGCGAACGCTCTGGGCAGGACAACCAGCAATGTTATCGCAAACCCAGTCAATATACTCTGCTTCCTGCTTCATCTTATGCCCGCACTTCGGGCAATTCCCCCCGACAAGCTCTTGGTCATTGCTTTGATAGGTGCAGGCACGTTTGTTGCCTTTCTTTTCTTCATTCGTGCAGACCGCATAAACATGAAACCTCGGGTCACGTTTTATCTGTGCGCCGCACGCGGGGCATTTGCCGCCGACGTGCGCGAACAGGTCGAACTCCTTCGCGCCCTGCGGCCGCTTGCCCTTCATCACCTCGGCCACCTCGGGAATCACCATGCCGGCCTTGCGGATGACGACGGTGTCGCCGATGCGGATGTCCTTGCGGCGGACCTCCTCCTCGTTGTGGAGCGTGGCGCGGGAAACGGTCGAGCCTTGCACGAAGACCGGCTCCAACTCGGCCACGGGCGTGAGCACGCCGGTGCGGCCGACTTGGATGGTGATGGCGCGGAGCACCGTCGCCGCCGGCGCGATCCACGGGATGGGTTTGTGGACGATCGCGTAGCCGGGCGAGCGGGTCTTGGCCGGAATGAGTGCCCAGTCCGCGATGCGGTTCACCTTGATCACGACGCCGTCGATTTCGTAAGGCAACTGCCTGCGCAAGTCGCGCGCCTCGTCGTAGTGCGCGACGACGTTCTCCGAGTAAGCGCGCAGCACGTCCTCGATGTCCCGGCACGTCCACCAGCGGCGCTGCGTGGGCAGGCCGAACTTCGCGAGCGCATCGAGAAGCTCGGCGTGCGTCTCAAACTCGATGCCCTCGCACGCGCCGACGGCGTAGAACACGACACTGATCGGACGCGCCGCGACCTCGCGCGGGTCCTTCTGCTTGAGCATCCCGGCGGTGGCGTTGCGCGCGTTGGGGAAGGGCTTCCCGCCCGCGGCCGCGAGCTGCTTGTTGAGCGTGTCGAAGTCGCTCAAGGTGATGAACGCCTCGCCGCGCACTTCGAGCAACGCGGGCGGATTCTCCAAGGCGAGCTCGAGCGGAATCGCCCGCACCGTGCGCAAGTTCGCCGTGATGTCGTCGCCGAACTGCCCGTCGCCGCGCGTCACGCCGAGCGCGAGCTTTCCGTGGAGGTAATGGACGCTGATGGACACGCCGTCCACCTTCGGCTCCATCACGTATGCCACGCGGTCACGGTTGAGCGACTCACGGATGTCGGCGTCGAACTTCCGCAACCGCGGCAGCGTGTTACGGTCCTGCGCGCAACTGCGTTTGAACCAGTCCGGCTCTTCGTCCTTGTCCGGATGCGACGATTCATCGGTCTTCTCAAGCGAGAGCATCGGCACGAGGTGCTTCACGCGCTGGAAGCCCTCGGCCGGTGCGCCGCCGACGCGCTGCGTGGGGGACCCGGGCGTGACGAGCCCGGGGAATTCCTTTTCCAAGTCCTGCAACTCGCGGAACAGAAGGTCGTATTCGCGGTCGCTGACGCGCGGTTGCGCGAGCACGTAGTAGGCGTGGTCGTGCCGGCGAATCTCGTCGGCAATCTCGGCGTGGCGCTTCGCGGCTTCGGCTGCTTTCACGGGCGGGCTCAGCGTATCCCACGGGCGTCAGCGAATCAGCATCAAAGGTCCCGGCGCGTCATCCGGCGTGACAAGCCGGTCGATTCGTGGCTTGATCGGGCTGTCCCGAGAACACGGCCATGCCCGCTCATCTTGCTTCGCGTCTCGCGGTCTGTTCGTGGTCGCTCCACCCGGCGACGCCACAACAACTGCTCCAGGACCTGGAATCCATCGGCATCCCGCGCATCCAGCTTGCGCTCGACCCGTTGCGCTCGAACCCCGACGTGTGGCGCTCCGCGCCGATGCTCCTTGCGCAGCGCGACATCGAGGTCGTCGCCGGAATGTTCGGCACGGTCGGCGAGGATTACTCGACGCCCGAGACCATCAAGCGCACCGGCGGCGTGGTGCCCGATGCGACGTGGGAGCAGAACTGCCGCAACATCCAGCAAGTCGCGCGCATCGCGGGGCAGCTTGCGCTTCCGCTCGTGACCTTCCACGCGGGCTTCCTCCCGCACGAAGAGAGCGACCCCGATTATTCCAAGCTGCTTGACCGGATCTCGCGCATCGCCGAGCTCTTCGGCGAGCAGGGCATTGCGCTGGGATTTGAGACCGGGCAGGAGACCGCGGAAACGCTGCGGGCATTCTTGGAGAAGCTCGACTGCGCGAACGTAGGCGTGAACTTCGACCCGGCGAACATGATCCTCTACGAGAAGGGCGACCCCATCGCCGCGCTGCGCGTGCTCGCGCCGTTCCTGCGCTCGTGCCACCTCAAGGACGCCACCGCCACGAAGGTGCCCGGCACATGGGGCGACGAGGTTGTCGTCGGCACCGGGCAGGTGGACTGGCGGGCGTTCTTCCGCACGCTGGACGAAGTGAAGTTCAAAGGCCACCTCTCCATCGAGCGCGAAGCGGGCACGACTCGCGTGGCTGACATCGTGAACGCGAAGGAGTTTGTGCTTGGGCTGTAGTTGAGAACCGCGGCGTCCATCCCGGCTCATGACAACCGGAAATCCACTCGGCGTCGGCATCGTCGGCCTCGGCTTCATGGCGGCGACGCATATCAAGGCGTGGCGGCAGATTCCCGAGGCGCGCGTCGCGGCGCTGTGCAACCCGAGCGGACGCCATCTCGACGGTGACTTCACCGGCGTCGCCGGCAATGTGGGCGACAACGCGCCGGTGCAGCTGGAGCCGGGCTCATTCAAGGCCTTCCGCGACTTCGACGCGTTGCTTGCGGACCCGTCCATCGCCATCGTGGACATTTGCGCGCCGACCCACGCGCACCCGGCGCTCGCCCTCGCGGCGCTGGGCGCGGGGAAACACGTCCTCTGCGAGAAGCCGCTTGCGCGCACCGCCGCGCTCGCGCGAAACATCGCGGGGGCCGCGGCGGACGCGAAGGGCTTCTTCATGCCGGCGATGTGCCTGCGATTCTGGCCGGGCTGGTCGTGGTTGAAGCAGGCGATTGACGCGGGCACTTACGGGAAAGTTTTCGGCGCGCGATTCCGCCGCGTTGCGGAACCGCCGGGCTGGGGCCACTCGCACTTCGTCGACGGCGCGAAGTCCGGCGGCGCGCTGCTCGACCTGCACATTCACGACGTGGACTTCATTCAGTTCTGCTTCGGCCGGCCGCGCGCGGTCTTCGCGACGGGCTACACCAAGCACACGGGCGCGGTTGACCACGTCGTGGCGCAGTATCTGTTTGCGGACGGGCCGGCCGTCCACGCGGAGGGCGCGTGGTGCATGACGCCGGGATTTGGCTTCAGCATGAGCTACACGGTGAACTTCGAGCGCGCGACGGCGGACTTCGACCTTGCGCGCGGCGCCGACGCGCTGAAGCTCCACGAACCCGGCCAACCCGCGCGCATCGTCAAATGTGACGGTCCCGACGGCTACGTGAACGAACTGCGGCACTTCACGGACGCGATCCTCGCTGGCAAGCCGCCGACGGTCGTGACCGTGCAGGACGCGGTGGAGGCGGTGGAACTGTGCGAGGCCGAGGAGCGATCCGCGCAGGGCGGGCGAGTCGTCGCGATCTGATCGCGGCGAGGCAGGTGTGGGACGTTGCTGGGCAGAAGCGGTGAAAAGGCCTGTTGACACCCCCCCGCGTCTCTGGTGTCATCGCGCTCCCATTTTCTGGGAAATCGCATGTATGCCGTCCTCGTAACCGGAAGCAAACAGTATCAAGTGACCCCGGGCGACAAGCTCGAGATCGAGCGTCTCGACACGCCCGCGGGGCAGCCAGTCACCTTCGACCGCGTGCTGCTCGTCAACAACGACGGCCAGCTCAGGATCGGCACGCCGACCGTTCCCAATGCGACCGTCACAGCCGAAGTCCTCGAGCACAAGCGCGGCAAAAAGGTGATCATCTTCAAGATGAAACGGCGCAAGGGCTACCACAAGACGCAGGGCCACCGGCAGGAACTGACCGTCGTCAAGATCACCGACATCAAGGCCTAGTTTTATGGCACACAAGAAAGGTCAAGGCAGCAGCCGCAACGGGCGCGACAGCCACAGCAAGCGCCTCGGCGTCAAAGTTTTTGGCGACCAAAAAGTCACGGCCGGCGGCATCATCATTCGCCAGCGCGGGTCCAAGTTCCATGCGGGCAAGAACGTCGGCATCGGCCGCGACTGGACGCTCTTCGCGCTCACCGCGGGGCTCGTAAAGTTCGACAAGGGCCGCCGCCGCGTGCATGTCATCCCCACGCCCCCGACGGTTGAACCGGCCGCGCCGGCGCCGGTGGAACCCGCCCCCGCGGCCGGCACCTAAGGCGGCCGAAGCCAAAACCCATTCACGGCGAGGCACGCGCCTCGCCGTTTTCTTTTGGAGACACGATTCGATGTTTGTGGATGAGGTCAAAGTTTACGCCCGCGCGGGCCACGGCGGGAAAGGCTGCATCGCCTTTCGCCGCGAGGCCTACCGGCCGAAAGGCGGTCCCGACGGCGGCAACGGCGGTCGTGGCGGCGACGTCATTCTCGAGGCGGACCACGACCTCAACAACCTCATCAACCAGTTCTACCAGCCACGACTGATCGCACAGGATGGGGGGTTTGGCCTTGGCAAGGGCATGGACGGACGCGCGGGCCGCGACCACGTGGTCAAGGTCCCGTGCGGCACGCTGGTCTGGCGCGCCGCCAACCCGGCTGCCCCGACCGACGCAGCCACCGGCACGGGCGACGACGAAGACCGGCCGATCATGGCTTCAAGCGGGCAGCGTCCGGTGATCCGGTATTCCGGACGGTCGAAGTTTGAGGAGATCGACCTCGCCCAAGTGCCTCCAGAGTCCGCGCCCGGCAAGCCCGAGCGCGGCGAACTGGTCGCCGACCTCACGCAACACGGGCAGCGGCACGAGCTGTGCAAGGGCGGCCGTGGCGGACTCGGCAACCGCAACTTCGCAACCGCCGCCCGGCAGTCGCCGCGTTTCGCGCAGCCGGGCGAGCCGGGGACCGAGGGGGAATTCCTGTTCGAACTGCGCATCATGGCCGACGTCGGCCTGGTGGGTTTTCCGAACGCCGGCAAGTCCACGCTGCTCACGGCGATTTCAAAGGCCCGGCCGAAGGTCGCCCCGTATCCCTTCACCACGCTCACGCCACAGGTCGGCATCGTGGAGTATCCGGACTACGAGAAACTCACGGTCTGCGACGTGCCCGGCCTCATCGAGGGCGCGCATCGCGACGTCGGCCTTGGCCATTCGTTCCTGCGCCATGTCCGCCGCTGCAAGGCGCTTGTCATCCTGCTCGACATGGCGGCCACGGACGGCCACGCCCCGTGGGACGATTACCGCCAGTTGCTCCGGGAGCTGGAACTCTACGACGCGGAGATGCTCGCCAAGCCGAGGTTTGTGGTGGCGAACAAAATGGACGAGCCGGCTGCGGAGGCGAACTTGCGGAAGTTCAAGCGCAAGGTGCCGCGAATCAAAGTCCTCCCGATGGCCGCGGCGTTCGACGAGGGCATTGCGGTGTTCCTCAAGCGGCTACGCGAAGTGGTCGGAGAATCGGGCGCCTGACCGCACCACAAGTGCGAGACCCGTGCACGGAGTCATTTCCCGCCGCGCCCTTCCAGCTTCGCGACCACGGCGCGGGGCGGCGCGGGGCGGCCCTGCTGCGTGGCCGCGCAAACAGGCGTGAACTGCTGGCCCGCCCACACGCAGTCCAGCCGCAGCCAACCGGCAGCCGCCGGGTGTTGCCGGGGAAACTGAACCCGCAGCCGCGGCCCCGGAGGATTGCACGACAAAACAAAACGGCGGGCCTCCTCGCGAAGGCCCGCCGCGGATGAAATCGCCCGGTCAGTTGATGTAGATCAACTCGTTGCTCAGGAGCATCGCCTGCGTGAGCCGCTCCCACGCGGAGAACTCGCCCGTGGGCGCGCCCTTGGCCGGGGCGTTCCGGGCCGCGACGGCGGCGGGCGCGGAGCGGACGGGGCCGCTGAATTCCTGCTGCGCGTTCCACTCGGCGTGCTGGCCCTTCGGCGCGTTGAGCAGGCGGATGATTGGCGCCCACGTGAAGACTTCGTCGTCGTCGGTCTTCGGCGCAGTCGGGCCGCGGTTCGAGACGATGAAGTCAATCGCGTCGCCTTTTTTCACGGTGACGCGCTCGATGCGTGTCTCGACTTCGGAACCGCTCGCGGTCCAAACGCCGAGCTGGCCGGATTTTGCGGTGTAGATGAAAGCCTGAACGCCTTCGCCGGTCTTGGCCTTGTGGATAAACGCGCCCTCGATGCTCACGACACCGTCCACAGGAGAAACCCACCGGCGTATGACGGACTGCTTCGCGTCGCCGGGGTTGCCGCCGACGGCGTTGAGCGAAACGGCAAAGGCCGAGCCCATGGCCGCCTGCCGGGCGACGTTCTGCTGGACATTCGGGTTGTTCGGATTGCCCTTCTTCGGGGCGGGGCGCTCCTTGGCCTGCTCGATCGTGAGCTTGCGGAGTTGTTCCTTGTCCACGGCGATCCACGAGTCGCGCAGGAACGCGGTCATCGGCTCAAAGCCCTTCAGCTTGCCGGCCTTTGCGTCGTATTCGCCAAAGCCGTAGCGCCATGAGCCGACATCGGAACCGCCGGTCGCGGGCTTGCCCTGCTGGTCGGCGAGATAGGCGGCGGCGAGTTTCGTCTCGTTCAGAGTCGGCGGGCGCTGGTGGATGAGCTGGTAAAGGTAGCCGATCTTCTCCTCGTCGCGGCTGCCGGAGATCATCTCCGGTCGCGACGTGATTTGCTTCGCCTGCTCGATGACGAACGGGTTGTTCATCATGAAGAGCGCCTGGAGCGGCACGGTGGTGAGCATGCGCTGCGGGGCGGTCATGTCCGGATTGGCGAAGTCGAAGATGCGATACGCCTCGGCGATGCGCGCGCGGTCCACGTAGCCGTAAAGCGTGCGGCGGTTCGAGCCGGCGAGTTCGACCGACGGGCCGCCGACTTTCTCGAAGTCGGCCTTGCCGCCGAGCGCGAGCAGCGTGTCGCGGAGTGATTCGAAGTCGAGTCGCTGGAGATTCTGCCGCCAGAAGAACGAGTTGCCGGGATCGACGGCGGAGTTCTTCGGGTTGTCCTTGGAGGACTGCATCCACGCCGCCGAGAGCAGGATCGTCTTGTGGAGCTTCTTGATGGACCATCCGTTGGTCATCAGCTTGACGGCGAGGTGGTCGAGCAGTTCCTGGTTCGACGGCGGGTCGCTGCGCAGGCCGAAGTCGCCGGGCGTGCGCACGATCGCGTCGCCGAAGTGCCATTGCCAGACGCGGTTCACGAAGACGCGCGCGGTGAGGGGGTTGTCCTTGCTGGCGACGTGTTTCGCGAGGTCGAGGCGCCCGCTGCCGTCCTTGAAGGGTTCGCGCTTGTCCTTCGAAAGGATCTCGAGGAACTGCCGCGGGACGACGGGTCCGCGGTTCGCGGGTTCGCCGCGGATCATCACGAAGGAATCCAGCGCGCGCGGCTTGTCGGTGAGCGCCATCGCGCGCACGGGCGAGCCGGGATGCGTCATCTTGAGGTCGGAAATCTTGGTGCGCTCGGCATTTTCGGCGTTCTGGATGCGGTTGCCGATGATGCGCTGGAACCCGCGCCGGTCGAGGCTGATGGGCGAGTCGTTGCCGTAGAGCACGAGCCGCAATTCCTCCTTCGGCGACTCGAGCGACTTGGCGTCGGCCTTCTGCGCGGCCTGCCATTCCTTGTCCACGTCCTTGAACAGCTTCGCGTAAGCCTCGGCGAGGTCGTCCGCGCTCTTGGGCGCCGCGGTGAACAGTTTCGCGACGAGCGGATTGATCGGCTTGCCGTCGCAAGTGCCGGTGGCGAACTTGTCGGCGAGTTCCTTCGACTTCGCCGTGAAGTCCTCATCCTTGAGCGCGGCGAAGGCGAGCCACGGGGCGAAGACCGGGCTGTGGTCGGTGGAGCACTTCTTGAGCGCTGCGACCCATTGGTCGAAAATGTCGGGGTCGAGCCCCTTCTGCCGGGAGAACGCCTGCGCGGTCAGCTTCTTTGCGGATTGGTTGAGTTCGCGGACGCCGAGCAGATACTTGTCCAGCACCGCGCGGAACTGGCCGAGCACGCGGCCTTCCTCGGTGCTGCGAATCGAGGCGATGACGGCCTCGACTTCTTCGACCTTCTTGGTGAAGTCGGCGAACGCCGCCTTGTCCGCGGGCGGGTAGAGCATCGGCTCCTCGTCGGGCTCCTGGGATGAGTTGAAGACGCCGTGCAGGCTGTAGTAGTCGCGCTGCGGAATCGGATCGAACTTGTGGTCGTGGCAGCGCGCGCAGGCGGCGGTCATTCCCATCAGGCCCTGCGTCACCACGTCGATGCGATCGTCAATCACCTCGTTGATGTTTCCCATGAACCGCTTGCCGACGGTGAGGAAGCCCATCGCGGCGAGCGGCATCTTGGTGTCGCCGAGTTCGAGCCGGTCGGCGGCAATCTGCTCGATGATGAACTGGTCGTATGGCTTGTCCGAGTTGAAGGCGTTGATCACGTAGTCGCGATAGGTCCACGCGTAGGGAAACTTCGGGTCGCGGCGCGCCCCGCCGATGCGGTCGCCCGTGGTGTCCGCGTAGCGCGCGACATCCAGCCAGTGCCGCCCCCAGCGCTCGCCGTAGTGCGGCGAAGCGAGCAGGCGGTCCACGACCTTCTCGAACGCGTTCGGCGACTTGTCGGCGACGAAGTCCGCGACTTCCTGCGTCGTCGGTGGCAGGCCGATGAGGTCGAAGGTCGCGCGGCGGATGAGCGTGCGCCGGTCAGCCATCGGCGAAGGCTCGAGGCCTTTGGATTCGAGCTTCGCGAGGACGAACTTGTCGAGGTCGGTGCGCGCCCACTTCTTCGAGTCTTTCACTTTTGGAACCGGCGGCGCGGTCACCGGTTGGTAGGCCCAATGCGTTTTCGCTTTTTCCATGTCCACCTGGAGCGCGGATTTCGCACTCGCGGGTGCGATGCGCGGGTCGGGTGCGCCGGAGCGAATCCACTGCTCGAAGTCGGCGATGACGTTGGGCGGCAGGCGGTCGCCCTTTGGCGGCATCATCTCGTCCTCGTCGGTGGACTTGATGGCTTTGATGAGGAGGCTTTTCTCGGGCTTGCCGAGGACGATGGCGGGGCCGCTGGAGCCGCCCTTGAGCACCCCGGCCTTGGAGTCGAGGAGCAGGCTGCCCTTGACCTTTTCGGCGGTGGCGCTGTGGCATTTGTAGCACTGCTCGACGAGCACGGGGCGGATGCGCTTCTCGAAGAACTGAAGTTGCTCGGGGTCGAGGCGCTCGACTTGCGCGCTCGCGGGGCCTGCGGCCGCAGCCGCGGCGACGAGGAATGCGATTCGTGTGTTCATGGCTTTACTCAAAAACTGCGGCGGACGAACCGGCTTCCGGATCCCCCGGGAATGCGAATGACGGATGGGAACCGAAGAAGGTTCGTCATCCGCCATTCATCCTTCGTTCGTCAACCGGGTTGACGAAAGACGGGGTTCTCCACCGCGCAAACTCAGGCGATCAGGTCCTTGACCACGTTGCCGTAAACGTCGGTGAGGCGGAAGTCGCGGCCGTTGTAGCGATACGTGAGTTTCTCGTGATCGAAGCCCAGCAGGCGCAGGATGGTCGCGTGCAGGTCGTGCACGTGGACCTTGTTCTCGACGGCGTTGAAGCCGAACTCGTCGGACGCGCCGTAAGCCTGGCCACCTTTGACGCCGCCGCCGGCCATCCACGAGACGAATGACTTGTTGTGGTGGTCGCGGCCGGGTTCGCCGCGCTGCCCGCGGTCGTGCCGCGGGGTGCGGCCGAATTCGCCGCCCCACACGACGAGCGTGTCCTCGAGCATTCCGCGGCTGCGGAGGTCCTTGATCAACGCGCCGATGGCCTGGTCGATTTCACCGGCCTTGCGGCGGAGGTTGTTCGCCACGGCGGTGTGGTGGTCCCAGCCGTTGTGCCACGTCTGGACGAACCGCACGCCCTTCTCGATGAGCCGGCGCGCGACGAGCAATTGCCGGCCTTGGGGCGTCTCGCCATACATCTCGCGGATGTGCTGCGGCTCGCGGCTGATGTCGAAGGCGTCCGTCGCCTCGGTCTGCATCTGGTAGGCGAGTTCGAAGGACTGGATGCGCGACTCGAGCGCGGCTTCCTGGCCGAGGTTTTTCTGGTGTTCGGCGTTGAAGGCCTGCACGAGGTCGAGTTGCTCGCGCTGGCGGGCGAGCGAAAGGTGCGAGGTCTTGATGTTCTCGATGATCCTCTCGACGCTCGCGGCGGGGTTGCTGACGAGCGTGCCCTGAAACGCCCCGGGCAGGAACGCCGAGCGCCAGTTGGCCGCGCCGCCGAGGCCGCCGCTCAGCGCAACGAAGCCGGGGAGGTTTTGGTTGTCCGTGCCGAGGCCGTAAACGGTCCATGAGCCGAGCGAGGGCTTCACGAGCCGGCCGGAGCCGGTGTTCATCATCACCGTGGCGAACTCGTGCGACGGGATGTCGGTGGTCATCGAGCGGATGACCGCCACGTCGTCAATGTTCGCGCCGATGTGAGGCCAGATTTCGCTGACTTCGACGCCGGACTTGCCGCTCGGGGTGAACTTGAACTGCGTGGGCAGCGGCGTGCCGCCGATGGCGTCCACTTTTTGGTCGCCGTATTTGGCGAGCGCGGGCTTCGGGTCCCACGTGTCGATGTGCGACGGGCCGCCCTGTGCGAAGATGTGGATGACGCGCTTGGCCTTGGCGGGGAAGTGCGGCTTGCGCGGCGCGAGCGGGTTGGTGGCGGTGATGGCGTTCGCGGTGCCGCCAAGCTCGGGGCCGAGCAACCACGCGAGGCTCAAGCCGCCCATGCCCATGCCGAAGCGGTTGAGGAACTGGCGGCGGGTGGCGAAGTAATCGGTCAATTGGGGACGATGCTGGTTGATGTCCATAATCAGTTGCGTCGTGTCTTATGGTTGCCTGCGAGAGCGGAAGAAAACGTTTTTCCAACGCCGCCTATTCAAGCCCGCGCGGACTTTGTCGCTACGCAAACTCCGCCGGTCGCCAACGCAGACGCATGGCCCGGGATGATGGTTACTGGTCCATGCAAAATCTCGCGCCGTGCCCCCGATTCCCGGTGGAAAAACAATTCGCCCCGCCGGCGGCTGCAAGCCGCGCGACGGGGCGTGATGGATACTGGGCTCAAGGAGCCCGGGGCTGGGTTACTTGTCCTTCTTCTTGGGTGCAAGGCCGGCCTTGGACATCTTGTCCTTGTCTTCCTGGCTCATCTTGCCGCGCTCTTCCTTGTCGAGCTTGCCGTCCTTGTTCGTGTCATACTTGTCGGTCATTTCCTTCATGAGCTTTTTCTGCTCCTCGGTCAGTTCCGGGCGCTTCTTGTCCTGGGCCGACGCGGACGTGACGATGGAGAGGGCGCAAGCCACGCCCATCAGGGTAACGATCAGTTTCTTCATACGATGTTGGTGTTGATGTTGGTTGTTCTCAGCCGACTGACAACCAGGGCAGACGGCCCAGCTTTCGCGAGGTTACAACCCCGGCGGGCGGGCGGGACGCGATCTCGCCGGGCGTGGCTTGGCGAGCGTCGGTTCCGTTGACGCGAAGGCAGCCCGCGACGGGCCTGCACCCAAGCTCATGAATCCAAACGTCCGGTCGATCATGGCTTCCGGCAGCCGTCCGGCTGGCCGCCAATGGGTCACCGGCGGCGCCATCCCGATCCTCCGCGAAGGAAAGACCTACCCAAGCGACGTCCCGCCCGCCGCGGACACGATGCCGGATGACGAACCGCCGCGAGGCACGCCGGCGCGGCTCGGGCCCACGTTGACACGCCCCGCGACCGCTTCTACCGTGACCGCGTGAACGCCCTCAGAGACTCGCTCATCGAACTCATCCGCCGCACGTCCGCCGAGATTCCAGACGACGTCAACCGCGCGCTCATCGCCGCGCTCGAGAACGAAAAGAAGGGCACCATCGCCGAGTCCGCGCTCAAGATCATCGACCGCAACATCGCGCTCGCCAAACAGAAGTCGCAGCCCATCTGCCAGGACACCGGCAGCATCATCTTCTACATCGAGTGCCCGGCCGGGCTGGACCAGATTGCGTTCGAGGACGCCGCCCGCCTCGCCGTGAAAGCCGCGACCAAGAAGGGCTTCCTCCGTCAAAACTCCGTGGACTCCCTCACCGGCGTGAACGACGGCACCAACGTCGGCCCCGGCTCCCCCGTCGTGCACTTCCACCAGCATCGCGGCGCGGAACTCAACGTGCGGCTCATCCTCAAGGGCGGCGGCTGCGAAAACGTCGGGGCGCAATACTCCCTGCCCATCGAGAAGATGAAGGCCAACCGCGACCTCGACGGCTGCCGCAAAGTCATCCTCGACGCCGTGTTGCAGGCGCAGGGCAAAGGCTGCGGACCGGGCATCCTCGGCGTGTGCATCGGCGGCGACCGCGCCACGGGCTACGAGTTGAGCAAGCAACAATTCCTCCGCGTGCTCGACGACCGCAACCCCGTGCCCGAACTCGACACGCTCGAACAGGACGTGACGAGAACCGCCAACGAACTCGGCATCGGACCGATGGGCTTCGGCGGCAAGACCACCTTGCTTGGCGTGAAAATCTGCGCGGCCAACCGCCTGCCCGCGTCATTCTTCGTCAGCGTCAGCTACATGTGCTGGGCGTATCGCAGACAGGGAGTGGCACTGGATGGCTCGGGCGCGATCCAGTCGTGGCTTTACTGAACGACGAATCGGCTTCAAGCCACGCCCGCCGGACGTCGCGTGCCTGAAACAAATCGCTGGCAACTTCCCGCTCCCGCAATAATCTGCCGCCCATGCGCGTCGTGAAGGTCACGCTCGGGACCCGGAGCTACTCCATCCACATCGGCAGCGGACTGCTGTCCGGTCTCGGCGCGCATTGTGAACGACTCGGACTCGGCGAGCGCTGCGCGATTGTCATGGACCGCAACGTCGCGCGCCACTACGGCCGCCCGGCGTGGAACTCGCTCGCAAAGGCCGGCTTCCAACCCGTCCTCGTCACCGTGCCCGCGGGCGAAAAGAGCAAGAACCTCCGCGCCATCGCCTCGACATACGACCTGCTCGCGGCGCATCGCATCGAGCGCCAGTCCTTCCTCGTCGCGCTCGGCGGTGGCGTCGTGGGCGACCTCGCGGGTTACGTCGCCGCGACCTATCTGCGCGGCATTCCATTCGTGCACGTGCCGACGACGTTGCTCTCGCAGGTCGACAGCTCGGTCGGCGGCAAAGTCGGCGTGAACCTCAAGGCCGGCAAGAACCTCGTCGGCGCCTTTCATCAGCCGCGATTCGTCCTCTGCGACCTCGACACGCTCGACACGCTCCCGGACCGCGAGTTCCGCGCCGGCCTCGCCGAAGTCATCAAATACGGCATCATTTACGACCGCGACCTGTTCGACCGCCTCGAACGTGACTTGCCGCGGTTGCTCAAGCGCGAACCCGCCGTGCTAGCTTCCATCATCGCGCGCTGCTGCGAGATCAAGGCCGCGGTCATCTGCAAGGACGAGAAGGAATCCGGCCTGCGATCCATTCTGAATTACGGCCACACCATCGGTCACGCGATCGAGACGGTGTCCGGCTACGGGCGCTACCTGCACGGCGAGGCCATCTCGATCGGGCAGACGCTCGCCTCCGAGCTCTCCGCGAAGGTTCTCGGCCTGCCCGCGCGCGACGTGGCCCGTGTGCGGCGGATTTTTTCCGACGCCGGGCTCCCCACGCACATCAAGCTCTCGCCGGCGCGCCGGACACGGCTCTACGCGGCGATGGCGCGCGACAAGAAAGTCACGGCCGGCGAACCGCGCTTCGTGCTCGCCGAGCGCATCGGTCGCGCGCGCTGGGGCCAGCGTGTGCCGGGCGAGATGCTTGGTCGCGTCCTCACCAACGGCTCGCCATGAACCGCAACCCGGCCACAGACCCACCCCACTTCAAACCCACCGCATGTCCGCCGTCAGCGAATCCATCGTCCGCGAATACTTCGAGCAGCTCGGATTCTTCGTCCGGCAACAGCGCAAGTTCATCGGCCAGTCGCGCCGCGACGACGACGAGATCGATTTCCTCGCCGTC
>VHCN01000065.1 GCA_016871675.1 Verrucomicrobiota bacterium | reverse complement strand
ATGTTGCGCGGTGATGACAGGGCCCATGTCGGGCTGAGGCGTGGGGCGGTCGGTGCGGCCGACCTTGATGGCACGGGCGGCGTCCACGAGCGTCGGGAGCAAACGATCGGCGGCAGCGCCGACGGTGATGGCGGTGGAGCCGGCCATGCAGCGTTCGCCCGCGCAGCCGAACGCGGCAGTCGAAAGCGCCTCCACGGTCTTGGGCACATCGGCATCGGGCATGACGACGATGTAATTTTTCGCGCCGCCGTTGGCTTGGACCCGCTTGCCGTGCTTGGTGCCGGTTTCGTAGATGTAACGCGCGATGGGCGTGGAGCCGACGAAGGAGACGGCCTTCACCTTGGGATGCGTGAGCAGCGCGTCCACCACTTCGCGCCCGCCGTGGACGATGTTCAGCACGCCCTTGGGCAGGCCGGCCTGTTCGAGCAACTCGACGATGAGCACGGCGCTCAGCGGCACTTTCTCGCTCGGCTTGAGGACGAAGGTGTTTCCGCACGCGAGCGCGACGGGGAACATCCACAGCGGCACCATCGCGGGGAAGTTGAACGGCGTGATGCCGGCGCAGACGCCGAGCGGCTGAAGCGTCGTCTCGCAGTCCACGCCGCGCGCGATGTTCTCCAGCGAGTCGCCCATCAGCAGCGACGGGATGCCGCAGGCGTATTCCACGTTTTCCAGTCCGCGGAAAATGCTGCCGCGAGCCTCAACCAGCGTCTTGCCATGTTCGCGCGAAACGCACGCGCAGATGCGGTCAAAGTTGGCTTCGAGCAATTGGCGGTAGCGGAAGAACACGCGCGCGCGCTCAACTGGCGGCGTGTCGCGCCACGCGGGGAACGCGGCTTGCGCGGCCTGCACCGCCTCGTCCACGAGCTGCGCGTCGCCGACGGGACATTCGGCGATGACTTCGCCGGTGGAGGGATTGAAAATGGGCGTGGCCGGGGCGCCTTTCAAGATGCGCCATTCGCCGCCGACAAGAACAGGACAAGTTTGAAAGGTCATTGGGAGGTCCATCCGGGTGCTGTTTGGCGGCGAGGCGAGGCGGGCCGGCGCAATGTGACGGTGGCTGGCATCCGGCCAAAACTAGCCACAGGGCACGGGTGCGTCGAGCGCCGAGTGCCGTGCACCCGCGCCACCGTGCGCTTGCCTCATGGCGCGAATCCTCTACGGTGAGCCACCACATGAGTATCCGCCGGCGAATCGTTTCCACGGGCTCATCGGCGACGTGCGCGTGTATGGCCGCACACTGAACGACGAGGAGGCAGCGGCGATTGCATCGGTGGAGAGCCTGACCGTGCTGGCTTCACAGGCCGCGTCGCAGCGCACCGCGCAGCAGCAGACGAAGCTGCGCCTCGCCTTCCTCGAACAACACGGGTCGGAGCAAATCCGCGCCGCGCATCGCGAGTTGATTTCGCTTCAAGGCAAGCGAGCCGCGCTCGTTGAAAATGTTCCGACGACGATGGTGATGGAGGAAATGGCGACGCCGCGCGACACGTTCGTCCTCAAGCGCGGCGAATACGACAAGCCGGGCGAGAAAGTGCTGCCCGCGTTTCCCGCTGCACTCACTGCGAAATCCGGCGGCGCACCGAAGAACCGCCTCGACTTCGCGCGCTGGTGAGCACCGGAGAAGCACCGCGCGACGAGTGGCTGCCTGTTACCGAGCTTGCCGCCTACACCGCCGTGGCGAACCTCATCCTGAACCTCGACGAAGCCATCACGCGGCCGTGAGGACTCACGAACAATCAGCGGGCTTGGGCGCGGACACCGCCCCCTTTGGACTGCGGCGGGAAGCGGAGCGCCACGCCGCTTTGGGAGCCGCACTGACACCAGAAAGCGGTGCCGCCGCTGCGCTCTGCCACCGCACTCCCAATGGGCCACCGGCGCTTGCCCGCCGTCACTTTCTCAATCGCACCAGCCTCGGCCTCGGCGCGCTGGGGCTTGCGTCGCTGTTGAACGAGCGGCTGTTCGCGGCGGACACCGGCGGCCTGCCCGGCGTGCCGCACTTCGCGCCGAAGGCGAAGCGCGTCATCTACCTTTTCCAATCCGGCGCGCCGTCGCAGTTGGATTTGTTCGACCCCAAGCCGAAGCTCGACGGACTGCGCGCGACCCGGTGCACGTGCATGACCTGCACGCGACGCTGCTGCACTGCCCGGGCATTGACCACACGCGGCTGACGTTCAAGTTCCAGGGCTGCAACCACCGCCTGACCGACGTGCATGGGAAGGTCGTGAAGGAACTGCTGGCCTGAACCGACGCGACTCGTCACGAAAGCAACTCGCGCACAACCCGTCCGTGCACATCCGTGAGGCGGTGGAACCGGCCGCCGTGGAGAAACGTCTGCCGTTCGTGGTCAACTCCGAGCAAGTGCAGCATGGTCGCGTGCAAGTCGTGGATCTCGACGATGTTCTCGACCGCCCGGTAGCCAAACTCATCGGTTGCGCCGTAAGTCATGCCGCCGCGCACGCCGCCGCCCGCGAGCCACGCGGTGAACCCCTGCGGATTGTGGTCGCGCCCGTCGCCGCCCTGCGCGAACGGCGTTCGCCCGAACTCGCCGGACCACAGCACCAGCGTGTCGTCGAGCAGGCCGCGCGACTTGAGGTCCTTCAACAGCGCGGCAATCGGCTGGTCCACGACGAAGGCGTTCTTCTCGTGATCGCGCTTCAGGTTCCCGTGAGAGTCCCACGGCGACACGAACCGGATGCCGCTCACCGCGCCGACCTCGATGAACCGCACGCCGCGCTCGACGAGCCGGCGCGCGAGCAGGCACTCGCGCGCATAGCGGGACTTCAGCGGATCGGGCGAATCCACGCCGTAGAGTTTCAACGTGGCCTCGCTCTCGCCGCGCAGGTCGGCGGCTTCGGGCACGGCGGTTTGCATCGCGGCGGCGAGCTCGTAGTTCCGGATGGCCGACTCGACCGCGCCGGACTGCGCGCCGAGCCGCGTCGCGAACTCGCGGTCATGGTCCGCGATGAAGCCGAGCTGGTTGGCCCGCGCCGCGGCGGGGCCGGACGCCGCGAGGCTTTCCATCACCGGGCCGCTGACGAGGTTGAACTGCGTCGCCTCGTGTTGCGCGGGCAGGAAGCCGCTGCCCCAGTTCGCGAGCCCGCCGAGCGGGATCGAGCCGCCGTTGAGCACGACGAAGCCCGGCAGGTTCGACGCCTCCGCGCCGAGCCCATAGCTCGCCCACGCGCCCATGCTCGGGCGGCCTTGCATGCCGCTGCCGGTGTGCACGAAGTAGCAAGCCTGGGCGTGCTCGGGAAACGGGCTTGTCATCGAGCGGATCACACACAGGTCGTCGGCGCACGTGGCGAGGTGAGGGAAGAGCGCGCTCACGGGGATGCCCGACTGGCCGCGCGGTTGGAATTCCCAGTGGCTTGCGAGCGTGCGGCCGATGACGTCGAACTGCGTCGCGTCCATCCGCAGCGGGAACGGCTTGCCGTGCTCCGCGCGCAGGCGCGGCTTCGGATCGAACGTGTCCACCTGCGACGGGCCGCCATCCATGAACAGGAAGATCACGCGCCTGGCGCGCGGTCGGAAATGTGGAGCGGGGAGAGCGGATTGCGGCATGATCGAACCGCCCGCGCGGGCGGCAGTCCCGAACAGTCCGGCGAATGCGAGCCAGCCGAATCCGGTCGACACGCGTTGCAGCATCGCGCGACGCGAATGGATGCTCGCACGGCGGGGTGCTGGTGATTGTGCGGCGGGAGGATTCATCGCAACCACAGGAACTCCTTCAGGTTGAACACCGCGTGCGCGAGGTCGCGCCAGGCCTTCGCCCCGTCGCCGTTGTGCGCGGCGGTCTGTCGCTCGATGAATTGAACGGACCGCTTCAACTCATCTTCCGTCGCAGGCCGGCCCAGCGCGGTCGCGTAGATCATTCCCGCGCGTGACACCGCGTCATCGGTGTGAGCGAGCGCGCGCTGTGCGAAAAGCGAGGCTTGCTGCACCACGAACGGGTCGTTGAGCAGCGTCAGCGCCTGCGCCGGGAGGTTCGTCGTCTCGCGCCGGCCCGCGGGCGACGCGGGCCGCGGCTGGTCGAACGCGACGAGGAACGGCGACGGGTGGTTCCGCCGCATTTCGAGATACAGGCTGCGCCGGCCGAGCCCATCGAGCGGGCCGTCGTTGGGTGTGTAGTCGTCGCGCTGGCCGGGCGGCACCGTGACCGGCACGCCGGGGCCGAACACCGTGCGGTCGAGCCGGCCGCTTGCGGCGAGGAGTGCGTCGCGCAACGACTCGGCATCAAGGCGCCGGTGGTTTGCGTGCGAGAGCAGGCGGTTGTCCGGGTCGCGCGCGGCCGCGCCGGGCGGCACGTCGCAACTGAGCGCGAAGGCTTCGCTCGTGAGCATCAGCTTGAGCAGCGTCTTCACCGAGCCGCCACGCGCGAGAAATTCAGCGGCGAGCCACTCGAGCAACTCGGGATGGCTCGGCCGTTCGCCGAGCTTGCCGAAGTTGTCCGTCGTGCGCACGAGCCCCGCGCCGAAGACGTGATGCCACAGGCGGTTCACCATCACGCGCGCGGCGAGGGGGCTGCGGGCGACATCCTCGGCCAGTTCACGGCGGCCGCTGCCCGCGGAGCGATACGGCGCGGCGCCGAGCGCGGAGAGGAAGTGGCGGGGCTCGGGAGCCGCGGGTTGGTGGTGATTGCCGCGCGGGAACAGGCGCTCGTCGAATCCCGGCGCTTCGTCCGAGACGGCGACGGCGCGCACAGGGATGGGGACGCTGGATTCAAGTTCGCGATAGCCTGCCATGAGTGCCCGCAGCGTGAGGGAAGCGCCGGCGCTGTTTTCGAGCAGCCCGAGGTGAAGCAGTCCGTTGAGGAAATTCGCCTGCGCGTCATCGCACGTGCCGGCTTGCCACGCTTCGACAGCCCGGCGAGCGGCGGCGGTGAAGGCGGATGCAAAAGTCGGCCTTGTGTTGCCCGAGGGCGTCGCCGTTTCACCACGACGCTCTCCTCCGACCGGGCCGGGCGTGGAGAAGCTGCGCCGCGCGGCATCGAGTTCGGGCGGCCACGCGGGCGGTTCGGGCGGCCGCGCGCTGTCGTGGAAGACGACCTTCGCAATGCCCGCGGCACTGCGGCCATCGGGCGCAAGCTTCGCCGCGTCTTTCACAATGCCGACGTAGGGCATGTCGTCGCGCGGGACGAGTTCGAGGTAGGCGCGGCGTCCGGGCCAGTTGTCGCGGATGGGCAGCGTGACCCAGCGCAGCGCGGCACGGTTGGTGAGCCTCGGAGTGACCTGTGTGAAGAGAAGCGAGTCGCCCTGAAAGTTCTCGATCACGAGCCGGAGCCGCGCGTTGTTGTCGCCCGTGGCGAGCGCGGAGATGAACTTGTTGGTGACGATGAAGTTTGGCGAGCGGAACGTGCCGGCGTGTTTGTCTGAAAGCAGATGTGAGAACCTGCCGGACGGATAGATGGCGGCGAGGAAGTTCGATCCCGCCGTGGCGACGACAAAGTCGCCCGCTGTTGCCGGCCGCGCGAAGCCGCCTGTCGCGAACCAGCCGCCATCGGACCCGTTCGTGAAGTCTGCGAACACGACCGAGCGCGGGGCATCGGCCGGCGCAATGCTCAAATCACGCCCGGGCCGGGCCATGCCCGTCGCTTCATCGCGAAGGACACTCAGCAGCGGGGCGAGCGGGGACTTGCTGGACTCGACGGCCGCGAATGCAGCGCGCCAGCGCTGACTTGCCGTTCCTTCAGTGTCATCACCCCGACTCGGTTCCCCTGTGGGGGAAGAACGCGCGGCGAGGGCGCTTGCGATCGCGGACGGCCAGAGGTCGACCTGCTTCTTCCATGTCGCGGCGAGCGCGGAGCGGGCTTCGGACTTCAGTGTCGCGAGTCCGGCATCCGCGGCGTGCAACTTTTCCGGCGGGTCGAGCACGCGCATCGACGTGCGCGTGCTGGCGAGGATGCTGTAAAGGCCGTGAAAATCGCGTTGTGAGATGGGATCGAACTTGTGGTCGTGGCATCGCGCGCAGGAGACGGTAAGCCCGAGGAACGCCTTGCTGAGCGCGTCGATCTGGTTGTCCACCACGATGACTTCCTCGCCCTTCACATCCACGGGGGTTTGGTTGAACTCGACGAGGCGCCACCACGCCGTGGCAAGCAGCGACTCGTTCTGTGCGAAGTCGCGACTCCAGCGCGGATTCTCCAACAGGTCGCCCGCGAGGTGCTCGCGAACAAACTGGTCGTAAGGCAGGTCGCTGTTGAAGGCGCGGATGAGCCAGTCGCGGTAGCGCCACGCGTGCGGCAGCCATGCGTCGTGCTCGGTGCCGTGCGTGTCGGCGTAGCGGACGACATCCATCCAGTGCCGCGCGAAGCGCTCGCCGAAGTGCGGCGAGGCGAGCAGGCGGTCCACGAGGCGTTCGATGGCGGCGCGCCCGCTCTCCCGCTTCCCTAGTTTCCCGCCGGCGACGCCGTTCGAAAGCGGGAGAGCGGGAGAGCCGGCGGTCGAGCACTCCTTCACGAACGCCTCCAGGTCTCCGGGCGCGGGCGGAAGCCCCGTGAGGATGAAGTGCAGCCGGCGAGCCAGTTCGCGCGGGGTTGCGGTGCCGGCTGGACGAAGCGAGTCCTGCCGCCACCGGGCGGCGAGAAAGGCGTCAATGGGGTTCTCGGCCGCGGGGGATGAGCGGGGGACGACTGGCCTGACAATGGCGCCGAACGGCCAGGCCGGGCTCTTGCCGTGCAGTGTCGCGGGCGGGCTTGACTGCGCGCGGGAAACTCCCGCAACTCCGAACAAGCCCAACACGACGAGGGCGGGGAGCAACTGATCCATCGCGCTGTGGCGGCTTCGGGCCATGTGTCGTTTGCGCCGCGCGGACCATCAGCGGTTGGACAAGAGCCAGGTCGCGGCCGCGGCGCGGTCGCCACTTGCGGACGAAGTCAGCGCAGTCGCTGCGTTTGCGGACTGGTAGAGTTTTGCGGCTAGCGCGGGTGCCGCCTCGCCTCCAATCCACAATGCGCGCGGCGCGTTCAAGGCGAGCAAGCCGGGCACGTCGCCGTATCTGGCGCCGCCGGGAAGAAACGCCGGGTCGCGATAGTCGAGGAGCTTGGCGAATCGGAAACCCGCGGTTTCGACGGCGGCGCGGTCAATCGAATCGCGAGCCACGGCGCGCGCCGCCGCCACCACGGGTCCCGTGGCGCCGAAACCCGCGACGTCCACCGTGGTCGGCTTCGCATGCTGGGCGTTGCCTTCGTAGGTGCGGAGATACTTCACCATCGTCAGCACGTCGTGCGTGCGCTGCGCGAACAACGTATGGTTGTAACCCTGTGTGTAGCCCGCGAACTCACGCGGGTTCGCGACGGTGCGGGTCTGCTTTATGCGTTGGCCGTCCTTGAGGAACTCGCCCTGAAACAGCAAGTCGGCTCCGAGCACGGTCGTTCCGGCGTCGACGAGTCGTTTGACCTCGGCGCGGATGGAGCCGTCGGCGTTGAAGAGCGCGGCCTTTCCCGATTCGTCGAGCCAGATGACGGCGCGGCCGTTCCACTGTTTCGGATACAGCCATGCGACCGGCAGTTCCTCTCCGTGCGTCTTGTTCCGCAGCAGGCCCGTCATTTCGATGTGGGCGCCGCGGTCGGCCTTGTCCTTGAGCAACCACTCGACTTCGCCGGCCGTCGCGAAGGTCCGTCCGATGACCGCTTCGACGCCGCTCCCGGCCACGCTGCGAAAACCCTCCATCGACGCGGCGGCGGTGTTCACCTGCTTGTCGGCGTCCTCCTTCAGCCAGCGCAAGAGTTTGCGCTCGAAGTCCGCGTCGTCGGCCTTGGGGGCCGGGTGCTGCGCGTCCCACACGGTGAGTTGAGCTCGCGACAGGCGCTCGTAATCGCGCTCGATGACGGGGGCTTTCGCTCCGAGCTTGAAGTGCTGGTTGAGCCACGTGAAGAACGCGGAGCGTGCGACGGCGTTGTAGTTGTGCGGGAAGTGCTCGCCGCGATGCAGCATGACGTTGTTCGGCGCGCCGAGCGTCGTGTAGAGTTCCTTGAGCTCGGGGAAGCCCTTCGTGAACATTTCTTTCGTCCAGTCGTTCGCGGTGGTCATGCCCTGGGGCTTGGGCGCGAAGAGCGCGGCAAACTCGATGTTGCCGGTGTTCACGCGGAGCAGCCCGGCATTCTCGCACGTGCAACCGCCCTGCATGGCGGTGCTGACCATCACCGCCGGAAACGAGAGCGTCACGCGCGGGTCAACGGCCGAGAGCAGCATGGTCTGCGTGCCGCCGCCGCTCGCGCCCGTGATGGCGATGCGCGTGGCGTCCACTTCGGGCAGGCCGAGCACGAAGTCGAGCGACCGGACGGCGTTCATCGTCTGAAGGCCCATGATGCTCTGCAAATTCGCCTCCGCCTGCGGGCTGTAGAGGCCCCAGTTCTCCGGGGTGTTCATTTCCGGCCGCTGCTTCGCGAAACGGTGCACGGTTTGCGCCGAGAACTGCACCGAGTCCGAGTCGCTCAGCATGTCCCACTGCCACACGATGCAACCCATGCGCGCGAGTTGCACGCACATGGATTGGAAACGACTCTTGCCGCCCTCGACGAATCGCTCCTGTCCGGTCGAGATCTCAGCGCGCAACCGGTCGTCCGTTTCCTCTGCGAGGCGGGCGTCCTTCCAGTGACCGTGCGCGAAGAGCACCGCCGGGACCGTGCCCGTTCTGCCCCTCGGCCGGTAGAGATTCCCGGTCACGAAAAAGCCCGGCACGCTCTCAAAGTAAACCTTCTCCACCGTGTATTCGTCCTTCTCGATCCGGCCATGGATGACGGCGTTGAGCGGCGTCTTCGTCGGCATCGGCCAAAGACCCTGTGAAACGAGAATCTGCCGGCGGACGACCGCGGCTCGCGCCGCCCATGCGTCCCTAGCCTTCGGCGGGGTGAAGGGGAAGTAGCCGTTCAAGTCCTTCGGCGCTGCGAGGCGTGAGTCGTTGGGCAGTTCGCCCGCCGGCAGCGCGCGCGGTGACGAGGCTGACACTGCTCCCGCGAGAATGGAGAGCGCGGCGATCAATGCCGAAATGCGGCGGCGCGGCAGGCGGAGGGCGGATTCCATGATTCGAACCGTATTCAGGTTTTCGGTTGTATTCAAGTCTTGGGCACCTAGTATCCGACGCGCTTCCCGTCCTCCGGGGAGATGTCGGGGCGTAGCGTAGCCTGGCTAGCGCGCTTGCTTGGGGTGCAAGAGGTCGAGAGTTCAAATCTCTCCGCCCCGACCAATTTTGAGCCGCCGGCCGGTGCCTTCACGCCATCGCGAGGAGCTTTTGCGCCTCGGCTTCCCACTCGGGGTTCAAGCGCGCGAGTTGGTCCTGCGCGTCGAGCAGTTCGCGGTTGAGCTGCGCGGCTCGGCCGGGGATTTCGTAGGTCGCAGCCTTCTCCAACTCGGCGGTGGCGGCCGCGAGCTGGGTTTCTAGCCGTGCGATGTCCGACTCCAGCCGCGCGACGGTGTCCTGTTGCACCTTCCGCCGGCGCGAGAGCGCGACCCGTTGCTCGGCTTCGAAGCGCTTTTGCTCCTTGCGTGACGCGGACAAACCAACGGACGGTGCGGATACTTCGCCTGCGTCCGGACCGGTCACGTGCCGCGGCAGGCCGGCGGCGCCGGAGGTCAGCGCGGCGCGCGCGGACGTGGCCTGCGTCTTGTCGAGGTAGTATTGGTAGTCGCCCGCATAGTGGGTCAGGCGGCCGGCGTTCACATGCACGACGTGGTTGGCGAGGGCGCGGATGAAGTAAACGTCGTGGCTGATGAAGAGGAGCGTGCCCTCGAACTGGTCGAGCGCATACACGAGCGCGTCGATGCTCGACATGTCGAGGTGCGTCGTGGGTTCGTCCATGAGCAGCAGGTTCGGCGGGTCCACGAGCAGTTTCACGAGCGCGAGGCGGCTCTTCTCGCCGCCGCTGAGCACGCTGACCTTCTTGAACACGTCGTCCCCGGTGAAGAGGAAGCAGCCCAGCAGCGTGCGGACGAACTGTTCGGTGACGCGCTGCGGCGTGTCGAGCGCCTCTTCGAGCACCGTGCGCGCGGTGTCGAGCATTTCGACGCGGTTCTGCGAGTAGTATCCGGCCTTCACGTTGTGGCCGAGCGTCCGCGCGCCGGACTGCGGCGTGACGACGGCGGCGAGGATCTTGAGCAGCGTGGACTTCCCGGCGCCGTTCGGGCCGACCAGCACGGTGCGTTGGCCGCGCTCGGCCTTAAATTCCATGTTGCGGTAGACCACGTTTGATCCGTAAGCGTGGTGGATGCCCGCGAGGGTGACGACCTTGAGCCCGCTGCGCTGCGGTTGCGGGAAGCTGAAGTCCACCTTGCGCGAATCGCTGACGGGCGCCTCCACTTTTTCCATGCGCGCGATCTGCTTGAGCTTGGCCTGCGCCTGTGCGGCCTTGGTGTTCTTCGCGCGGAAGCGCACGACGAATTCCATCAACCGGCCGATTTCGCGCTCCTGGTTCTTGAACGCCGCGAGCTGCTGCTCCTCGTGCGCGGCGCGCTGGCCGAGGAAGTCGTCGTAGTTGCCGCGATAGCGCAGCAACCGGCCCTGCCGGATTTCCACGATGCTGCCGACCAGCGTGTTCAAGAACTCGCGGTCGTGCGAGATGATGATCATCGCGCCGGGGTAATTGCGGAGGTAACTTTGGAACCACAGCAGCGCGTCGAGGTCGAGGTGGTTCGTCGGCTCGTCGAGCATGAGCAAGTCCGGTTGCTGCACCAGCAACCGCGCGAGGTGGGCGCGCATCGTCCACCCGCCGCTCAATTCGCTTGCCGGCCGCTCGAAGTCGCGCTCGCGGAAGCCCAGCCCGGCGAGCATCTGCTTGGCCCTGGCCTCGACGCGATAGCCGTCCAGTTCGTTGAACCGGTCGTGCGCGTCGTCGTGAATCTCCTCCGGATGCAGCGCTTCGAGGGGGTGACCGGCGTCCCAAGCCGCGATGATGCGGCGGAGCTTTGTGAAATCGGGCGTGAGGGCGGTCGCCACCTCGATCACGGTTTCGTCACCCACCGCCGCGCTCTCCTGCGGCAGGTAGCCAAGCGTGACGTTGCGCTCGCGGGTGATCGTTCCCTCGTCCGCGGATTCCTCGCCGAGGATGATCGAGAAGAGCGTGGACTTGCCCGCGCCGTTCGGACCGACGAGCCCGATGCGGTCCTGGCGGTTCACTTGCAGCGCGGCTTCCGCGAAGAGCACGCGGCCTGCATACGACTTGCGAATGTCTGAAAGCGTCAGCACGAGGCGGAGAATCTAGGCAGAGTCCCCGGGAAGACAAGTGAACACCCGCGCCTCACCGGTGGAATACGCGCAGGTAGAGGTTGGAGTTGCGGAGGAACTCGAAGTCCGTGGGCACTTCCTCGAAGCCGAGGTGCTGCAATCCCGCGTCCGCCCGCAACCGGTCGATGTGCGCCGACCGTCGCGCCTCGAAGGTCACCACCGGATACAGCCGCGCTTCACCGCGGGTGACCCGCATCATTTCAAGCAGCGAGCGCCTGTGAAACTCGTAGTCGAGCTGATCCTCGTAGACGAGCAGCAGATACGACGAGAGCGTCAATTCGAATTCGCCGTCCGCGAAAGGCAATCGCGGGAGGCGGCCGGCCACATAGTGGCCGGCCGCGCCGTTCCGGTAGTCCGCGAGAAACGTTTTGCAAGCCCGCTCCCGGAATCCGCGCAGCCGTTCGGGCGACTGGTAAAAATCCCACCGGTAGGTCGGCAGGTCGCGCACGGCCTCGACCACGTGTTCGAGGTCGGCCGCGCACTGGCGCTCGATGGCCTCCGCGGGCCATTCGTAGATCGCGTCAAACGCCGTCGCCCGGATTCCGGCCGCGCGGGCTTCCGCGCAAAACGAACTCACGCCCGAGGCCACGTCCAACACCCGCCGCCCGCGCAGGGATTCGAGGTCGAGCGCGAAGTAGCGGCGGTATTCGTCGAGCGTCCGACCGAGCAGCACCACTTTGTCGAGCACCAGTCCCTGTTTCATTGCGGGCGAAGTTCGCGCGCGGCGTCACCACGGGCGTGAGGAACCCGGCCGCTTGCGAACGACGTTCGCAGCCGCGGTCCTGCGGGTGGGGAGACCCGGCGACACAAGCGCGGGTGCGGCATCCGCGCGAATGTCCGCCCGCGGGTCGGTGTTGGCGGGAGCCGCGGGTGCGGGTGGCGCGATCGCCGCCTCGATCGCTTCCAGCAACTCACGCCGCCCCTGCGACGTGACGGCGGACGTCGCGATGACGTCCGGCAGTTCGGCGAACCATCTGGCCGCCTCCGCGGTGAACGTGGCGATGTTCTCCCGGAGCTTCGTCGGCGACAGCTCGTCCGCCTTGGTGAACACCAGGACGATCGGTGCGGAGATGCACCCGAGCCATTCGAGGAATTCCAGGTCGATCTGCTGCGGCGGCAGGCGCGAGTCGATGAGCATGAACAACCCGCGCAGGTTGCGCCGTTTCTCGAGGTATTCGTTCACCGCTGCGTTGAACCTGGCCTTGTCCTTGCGCGCCACCTGCGCGTAGCCGTAGCCGGGCAGGTCCACGAGCCGCCACGTGCGGTTGATCGTGAAGACGTTGATGAGCTTGGTGAACCCCGGCGTCGCCGACACGCGGGCGAGCCCCTTCCGGCCGGTGAGCATGTTCAGCAGGGACGACTTGCCCACGTTTGAGCGGCCGATGAAGGCGAACTCGGGCATCGATTCATCCGGACATGAACCCAAGTCCGGCGCGCTGCGGTCAAATTCGGCGGATGCGATGTGCACAATCGAAATCGGACCGGGACTTTCGCAACAAACCCGCGGCGCGGGAATACTATTCTCGAGCGGAACGTGCCCCGGACTTGAACCGGGGCCTCCTCGAGCCTCCACGGCCAACACAATGTCCGGGCGGCGTCGAATCAATGGGATTCCCAACGTGGAATCAAGGCGGTATGAACTTGCCATGCAACGCACGCTTGCCGTCCTCGCGATTCTGCTCGGCCTCGCCACGTCCGCGCGTGCCGCCCCGCGGCCGAATGTCCTTTTCATCCTCTGCGACGACATCCGCTGGGACGCGCTCGGTTACGCGGGCAATCCGCACGTCAAGACGCCGCACATTGACCGGCTTGCGCGCGAAGGCGTCGCCTTCAAGAACACTTTCTGCACCACGTCCCTTTGCTCGCCAAGCCGCGCGAGCATCATCAGCGGGCTCTACGCGCACGCGCATGGCGTGATGAACAACTTCACCGAGTATCCCGCACGGCTGGCGAGCTTCCCGCGCACGTTGCAGGCGGCGGGCTACGACACCGCCTACTTCGGCAAGTGGCACATGGGCGAGGAGAACGACGCGCCGAGGCCGGGCTTCAACTGGTTCGTCACGCACAAGGGCCAGGGCAAATACTTCGACACCGAATGGAACATCAACGGCCTCCGCCGCGAGGCGCCCAAGGGTTACTACACGCACGTTGTCACGGACTTTGCCATGGACTGGCTCGCGCGCGACCACGGCGGCAAGCCCTGGTGCCTCATGATCGGCCACAAGGCGCCGCACAGTTTCTATTTCCCCGAGCCGAAATACTCGAACACGTTCGACAAGGTCTGGATTCCGTATCCCGAGAGCGCCTTCAGCCTCGGCGACAAGCCCGCGTGGCTCAAGGACCGCATCTCGACGTGGCATGGCATTTACGGTCCGCTCTTTGAGTGGCGCAAAACCTTCCCCGACGACCGGCCCGAGGCGGTGAAGGACTTCGCCGCGATGACCCGTGCCTATTGGGGCACGATCCTCTCCGTGGACGACTCCGTCGGCCGCCTCTACGCCGAACTCCAGCGCCGGGGCGAACTCGACAACACGCTCATCGTCTTCATGGGCGACAACGGCCTCCTCAACGGCGAGCACGGCATGGTGGACAAACGCACCATGCACGAAGCCAGCATCCGCATCCCGATGGTCTGGCGCTTCCCCGCCGCAACCAGAGCGCCGAACACGACTTCGACCCGTCCCGGCAAACTCATCGAACAACAAGTCCTCACCGTGGACGTCGCCCCGAGCATTCTCGAAGTCTGCGGCACGCCCGCGTTGCGCGACATCCACGGCAAATCTTTCGTCAAGCTCGTCCAACGCGGCGACCCCTCGTGGCGCACGGCGTGGTTCTACCACTACAACTACGAGAAGCAGTTCCCTTACACGCCGAACGTCCGTGGCGTGCGCACCGACTCGTGGAAATACATCCACTACCCGCACGGCGACGGAAAGCCCGACCGCCATCTGGCCGAGCTCTACAACGTCGAGTTCGACCCCGGCGAACGGCAGAACCTCATCACCAACCCGAAACACGCCGCCGTCGTCAAACAGCTTCAGGCCGACCTCGCCCGGCTTATGAAGCAAACCGGACTCACCGCAGCCACCGACAAGATGCCGCTCGACGAAGGCATCAAGAAGGAATTGCCGGACCAGAGAATCCGCTGAATCGCCGCAGTTTCACCACAACCTTGTGGACAACTTCAACGACGACGGACCCGGGTGCGGGCCAAAGCTCCGCAGCCACACGATATACATCCATCAGAACCGCATCGGCGCGCTGCCCATCGGCGCGTCACCGTGGGTCGTTGGCGTGGACGGTCGCGTGCCGCTTTTCGGCGAGACGGTCCGGCCGAAGTGAGTTTGAATCCGTGGCGAACGCGCCCCCTCAAAGATGATCATGAACATACCCATCGCACGCATCGCGCTGCTCTGCGCGCTGACCACACCTCTTGCCTTCGCGCCGGCGCAGGACAAGCAGCCCGCCGCGGAATCGAAGGCTGTCGCGCCGAAGAAGGCCGCGCCCGCCGGACCGAAGCCCACGCTTGCCAACGTCGCCTACGGCAAGCACGAGCGGCAGGTGCTCGACTTTTACAAGGCCGAGTCCGACAAGCCGGCACCGCTGCTGTTCTTCATCCACGGCGGAGGCTGGGTCGCGGGCGACAAGGCGGGCGCGGGCGGGATGTTGAAGCTGCTCGACGCTGGAGTCTCCGTCGTCTCCATCAACTACCGCTACTCGTGGCAGGCGCAGCTCGCCGAGGTGAAGCCGCCGGTCGAATGGCCGTTGAGCGACGCGGCCCGCGCGCTGCAATTCGTCCGCAGCAAGGCCGCGGAGTGGAACATCGACAAGCAGCGCATCGGCGCAGCCGGCGGCTCGGCGGGCGCGTGCTCGAGTTTGTTCCTCGCGTTCCATCCCGACATGGCGGACCCGAAGAGCAACGACCCGATCGCACGCGAGTCCACGCGGCTGTGGTGCGCCGCGGTGACGGGCGCGCAGACATCGCTCGACCCGGTGCAGTTGAAGGAGTGGACGCCCAACAGCCGCTACGGCGGGCACGCGTTCGGATTCATGGACCCAAAGGACTTGAAGTCGCGCGACACGCGGTTCGCCGAATTCCTCGCCGCGCGCGAGGCCGTGCTGCCGTGGATCAAAAAATACTCCCCCATCGAGCACGTCTCGAGGGATGACCCGCCGGTGTATCTCATCTACACCTCCGGCCCCGCGCTCGGGCAGGAGCAGAAAGACCCGACCCACACGGCCAACTACGGCGTGAAGCTTCAGGAAAAATGCAGGTCCATCGGCGTCGAGTGCGAACTCGTCTATCCCGGCGCGCCCGACGTGAAGCACCCGACGGCCGAGGCCTACCTCCTCGCCAAACTCAAGGCGCCCCACAAGCCATGACGCGGCTCGCGCTCTGCCTTCTCCTCGCGCTGTCCGGGGCGGTTGGAACCCACGGCGCGGAACCGCCGGCCAAACCCAACGTCCTCCTCGTGCTCGTGGACGACGCGGGCTACGGCGACTTCGGCTGCCACGGCCATCCGTTTCTCAAGACGCCACACATCGACCGGCTCCACGGCGAGAGCGTCCGGCTCACAGATTTTCACGTCGCGCCGATGTGCTCGCCGACGCGCGGGCAGTTGCTCACCGGCTGCCACGGGCTGCGCACGGGGGTGACTTCAGTCACCGCGGGGCGCACCTTTCTGCGGCCCGAGTTTCCGACGGCGGCGCAGATGTTCTCCGCCGCGGGCTACCGGACCGGCATCTTCGGGAAGTGGCACCTCGGCGACAGCTATCCGCACCGGCCGGTGGACAAGGGCTTTCAGCACGCCGTGTGGACGAAGGGCTGGGGCTTCACGAGCGCGCCAGAGTTTTCGAACACGCTCACCGACGGCCGCATCGTCCGGGGCGCGGAGGCTTCGCGCTTCAAGGGCTACATCACGGATGCTCTCTTCGACGAGGCGATGGCGTGGATGCGCGCGAGGCGCGAGGCGCGCGAACCGTTCTTCTGCTACCTGCCGCTTCACGCGGCGCACGCGCCGCACATCGTGCCCGAGCGGTTCAGCGCGCCTTACGAGGGCCGCGGCGCGGCCAGGTTCTTCGGCATGATGGCCAACATCGACGAAAACATGGGCCGGCTCGAGGCCTTCCTGCGCGACTCGGGCCTCCGCGAGAACACGATTGTGATCTTCCTCACGGACAACGGCGGCACCGCCGGGGTGCGGACCTTTAACGCCGGACTGCGCGCGGGGAAGGTGACTTACTACGACGGGGGCCATCGCGTGCCGTGCTTTGTGCGGTGGCCCGCGGGCGGGTTGCGCGCGCCCGGCGAGGTGGCCGCGCTCACGCAGGCGCAGGACGTTCTCCCGACGCTGCTCGACTTTTGCGGCGTGAAGCGCGGGCCGGGGCCGGAATTCGACGGGCTCAGCCTCGCCGGCCTGCTGCGCGGCGCGACCAACGCGCTGCCCGACCGCACGCTCGTCGTGCAATTCGGCCCCGGCTTCGGGCAGACGAACAACTCCGGTCCGCAGAAGTTCGCCAGCGCCGTCATGCGCAACCAGTGGCGGCTGGTGCACGGGACCGAGCTTTATGACGTGCAGGCGGACCGCGCCCAGGAACGCGACCTCGCGTCCGCGCACCCGGACATCGCCGCCGACCTGCGACGGCGTTACGAAACGTGGTGGACCAGCGTCGAGACGGGGCTGCGCGACTTTGTTCCAATCACGCTCGGGGCCGACGCGGAGAATCCCGTCGAACTCGCGAGCAGCGACTGGCAGGATGTCTATGCCGACAACGCCCAGCACATCCGCAACGCCGTCGGCGGCCCGCGCGGCGGTCCGTGGAACGTGAACGTCGGGCGCGCGGGCACCTACGAAATCACGCTGCGCCGCTGGCCTTTCGATCTCGTCGCGCCGCTGGCAGGCAACGTCGACCCGCCCGGCAGGGCGCTGCCCATCGCCGCCGCGCAGCTTCGCATCGCCGGGTTTCAGCGCGAAACGAAGACCGCGCCTGATGCCGCCGAGGCGCGTTTTACGATTCAGCTCCCGGCCGGTCGCGCGCAGTTGCACGCGTGGTTCCAGGATGCCGAAGGACGGGACCTTTGCGGCGCGTTCTTTGCGAAAGTCCGCCGCACGGACGCGAAGGCAGGCGCCGCCCCCGACGGGAATTCGGAGATACGAACGCGCGCCGGGCGGTCTGAGCTCGTCCTCACCACGACCTCGCGGCTTGCCGGCGCGATTCATTCATTCAAGTGGGGCGGCCGGGAGTTCATCGACTCGCTCGACCACGGGCGGCAGATGCAGTCCGCGTGCTCCTTCGACAACACGCGCGACGCCGGAGCGGAGACGTTCAACCCCACCGAGGCCGGCTCGCGACGCGATGGCGCGGGACCGACGACGACAAGCCGGTTGCTGGCACTGTCCACCCAGGGTGGCGAACTCCGCACGCGAGTGCAGCCCGCGTTCTGGCTCGCGCCCGGCGAGCGGTCCGAGGGACAGCTCGCGCGCAACACGGCAGTGCTTTCCGACTACATCATCGCGAAAGCCGTGAAAGTCGGCATCGACGGGTTCCCGCAGGCCCTCGACTATCGGGTGACTTTCACCATCCCCGCGGGCGCGCGTCACAACGACGCGCAGTTCGAGGCGCTCACGGGTTACATGCCGGCCGGGTTCGCGCGTTTCTGGCAGTTCAACCCCGCGACCGGGCGGCTTGAACCGCTGGACGATGGCCCGGGCGAAATCCTGCGCTTCGTCGTGCTCGCGACCGCCAGCGGCAGTCACGCGATGGGCATCTACGCCCCGCCGCAGCCGCAAGCCGACACCGCGCCCGCGCGCTATGGACGCTGGCGCTTCGCCCGCGAGCGCGTGGTGAAATGGAACTGCGTGTTCCGCGTGCGCAATGCGGCGGGCCTTGCTCCCGGCGAATACAGCTACCGCATGCGCGTGCCGTTCGGGTCGCTGGCAGAGGTCGAGTCGATGCTCCGCGCGTGGTCGCGCGAGGAGACACCCTAGTCGTGAGCGCGCGGCGCGACGTGAGATGGAATGCCGCCGCCAGGCTTCGCGTCCAACAAGCCGTTGAAACCACGCCGCCCCATGAACCGCATCCCGCTCTTTGCGCTCGCCCTGCAACTTCTCGCGGCTTGGCCCGCGCGCGCGGCCGCGGCGCCGTTTGCTTACGTGCCGTCGAAGGCCTATCACATCCCGCCGCAGACGACCACGGAGGAGTCGGGCTACTTCTCGCTGTGCGAGGGGCGCAACGGGAAGATTTACATCGGCACCGCGGCCTACGGGCGCAACGCGTATCTCGTCGAGTTCGACCCCGTGACGGAGAAGATGCGCATCGTGCTCGATGCCCACAAACTCGTCGGCCTGCCGCTCGAACCCACGGGCTACGCCGCGCAGTCCAAGCTGCACACGCGCAACTTCGTCGGGCCGTCGGGAAAGATCTACGTCGGAACGAAGCAGGGTTATCCGACCGCCGAGGAGAACGCGGCGCTCAAGCGCGGCGAAAAAATCCCGACCTATCGCGGCGGCTACGTGCTCGTGTATGACCCGGCGACGGACACGTCCGAGAATCTCGGCATGCCGATGCCCATCGAGAGCAAGCCCGCCGGCGCGAAGGAGGGCGAGGGCGTGATCGACGTGACCGCCGACGAGGCGCGCGGGCTCATCTACGTGATCACCTGCGAGGAGCAGCACTGGTTCCTTTACGAGACGAAGACGAAGAAGTTCCGCGAGCTTGGGCCGATTCTGCGCGACCAACCGAACACGCTCATCGATTCACAGGGGCGCGGCACGGCGATCACGAGGGATTATCAGGTCGCGCGCTTCAATCCGAAGACCGACAAGGTCTCCGTGGACCCGCTGCTCGTCGGCGGCAGGCCCTTTGCTGAAGTGGTCGGCCCCAAGTGCGTGCATCCCGACTGGCGCATCACGCCTGACGGCAAGACGGCGTATCTCCAATTGCTCAACGACCTGCGCATGTTTCGCGTGGACCTGTCCGGCAAGGAGGGCAAGCCCGTCGTCGCAACCAGCCTCGGCGACCGCATTGCGGGCGTGCATCCCGATTCCCGCGGCTCGATTGCGCTCGGACCGGACGGACGCGTCTACTCCGCCGTGCGTGTGGACAACAAGACGGGCTTCGGCACCGGTTACCTGCACCACATCGTCCGCCACGACCCGAAGACGTCGAAGAACTCGATGCAGGACCTCGGCGTGTTCACCGTGTCGAATCCGGGATTCTTCGACTTCAAGGGCAAACAGGAGAAGAACCTCGACGGCTCGTTGCGTCCGCGCCACGGCTACCACACGCTGCCGGACGGCACGCTCACGCCGTTGCACGTCATCATGGGCATGATAGTCACCCGCGACGGGACGATCTACGCGACGACGATTTACCCTTACTCGCTGCTCAAGGTGGAGTCGGTGAAGGCGAGGAAGTAAGCCACGTCGCGCGACCCCAGCCATGCGAACACTTCATTTGCGGCGCGCGGGTTTCCTCGCCCTCACCGGGTTGCTGGGCTTTCTCCCGTTGGTCGCAGCCGCCGCGCCCGGTTGGCAGGCGGGCGTCGCAAAATCCGTCATCACTCCTGAAAAAGCTGTGTGGCTCGCCGGCTACGGCTCCAAGCGCGTGCCCGACGGCAAGCTGCACGACCTTTGGATGAAGGCGCTCGCGCTCGAGGATGCCG
>VHCN01000064.1 GCA_016871675.1 Verrucomicrobiota bacterium | reverse complement strand
ACCGTTTCGAACATCCCGGTGGTGCTCCGGATGCCGCAGACCAAGGCGTTCTACGCGGGTGCCTCGGTGAACGTGCTGCGGGCGGACGCGCTGGCGGCCGCGCGGACTTTCGACGCACAGAATGGCGGCACGGGCGCGTTCAACCCCGACCGGTATGACCTCGACACGGTGGCCTTCAGCAACATCAACGGGGCGGCCTACGGGTTTGCAGGACTGGCGACGCTCGGTGGCAAGGGCATGTGGGTGAATGGCGCGTTCGATCTCCGCGTGCTCGCGCACGAACTGGGCCATAACTACGGCTTGTCGCACGCGAACCGGTGGGATGTGACGGGGACGGATCCAATCGACCCGAACGGGACGCACAACGAGTATGGGGACAATTATGACATGATGGGGGCGAATAATTTCGACGAGTTCCTGCATTTCAATGAGTGGTTCAAATCCTACCTGCTGTGGATTCCCGCGGGCACGGGCTGGCGATCGGCGAGCACGGGAGGCGTCTACCGTATCTTCCGTCACGACTCGACGCTGGTGAGCGGGGTGCGCGCGGTGACGATCGGACAGCAGTCGGATCGGGCTTACTGGCTCGGCTTCAGGCGGGCCGATCCGACGGACACGTTCCTCAGCAACGGTTTGGAAGTCCGGTGGGGCATGCAGCCGCCGGGGCTGTCCTCGGACATGACGCAAGGGAGCCGGCTGCTCAACATGACGCCGGCGGTGGCCAACTTCTCGCAGCACGCGCTGCCTCTCGGACGCACGTTTGGCGACACGAACATCGGGTTCTTCATCACGCCGACGACGATCAGCGGCACGTTTTCGAACGAGTTCATCGACGTCAACATCTCGTATACAATCCCGCCGCCGACGATCACGACGAATCCGGTGAGCCAGACGGTGCTCGTGGGCGGCAGTGCCACGTTCAGCGTGGCGGCGTCGGGCGCGGGGCCGTTTACGTTCCAGTGGTTTTTCAACGGCACGTTTCTGCCGGGGGCGACGTCGTCGAATCTCACCCTCAGCAACATCACGACGAACCAGGCGGGGAATTACACGGTGTCGGTTGCGAATGCGGCGGGCTCCGTCGTGAGTTCGCCCGCCGTGTTGACGGTGCTGGTGCTGCCGGCGATCACCGCGCAACCGCAAAGCCAGACCGTCGGCTTCGGCTCCAACGCCACCTTCACGGTCACGGCCACCGGCACCGCGCCGTTGCGCTACCAGTGGGACTTCAACGGCTCGATCATTCCCAACGCCACCAACGCCACGCTGGTGCTCACGAACGTGCAACTCGCCCAGGCCGGCAATTACAGCGTCGCCGTCACCAACCTCGCCGGCGCGACCAACAGCGCCGTCGCCGTGCTCAACGTCACCGGCGGCACCGGCCCTCCCGTGATCGTCCAGCAGCCTTCAAGCCTGATTCTGCCGCCCGGCCAGACCGCGAATTTCTTCGTCGGGGCGACGGGATTGATTCCGCTCACCTACCAGTGGTTTCAAAACGGCGTGGCAATCCCGAACGCGACCAACAGCGCGTTGTCACGAGTCAACATCTCCCCTGCGGACGCCGGGATTTACAGCGTGTTTGTGGCCAACACCCTCGGCACGGCGACCAGTTCGAACGCCTTCCTGACCGTTGGCGCTCCGCCGACCCTGTTCATCACACCTTCCAACGTGCTCGCATCGCTCGGCGAAAATGTGACGTTCACCTTCACGCCGCCGAATGGCACCATTGACATCCAGTGGTTTCGCGGCCCCGCGCCGGCACCGCTCCCCGGACCGTCGCCCATCGCAGGCGCGACGAACTCCACACTCACCTTGACCAGCGTCACCGTGACGAACAGCGGTCCGTATTCCGTGCAAACCAGGGGCTCCTACGGCCATGCCGCATCCACACCGGGAGGCGACGCCGTTCTCACCGTGGTCCCCTTCGTCCTCACCGGCAGTCCTTCACCCGTTGCCCACTGGCGGTTCGATGAAGCCGGTGGACCCGTGGCGCTCGATTCGGCGGGCAACAACCACGGCCTGCTCTCGGCCACGGGTGCGGCATTCGTCACCAACGGCATCCGCGGGAATGCCCTCAGCCTCAACCGCGCGGCGGGCGGCTTCGTCAACGCCGGGCGCGTGCTCGACTTCACCAACACACCCTTCACGATCGTCGCCTGGTTGAAGCTGACCACCAACGACACGCAGAACGTGGTCGTGGTTGGCAAACGCACGCCTGGCGGCGCCGACGGCTACGAACTCGGCGCGAACGTGTCGCAAGTCCCGGCCTCGCCCGCGCCCATCACCATCGGCCAGACCAACCGCGCCCGGTTCCATGCGGGAGCCCCGACCACCACGCCCATCTCGACAACCGCGGTCACCGACGGGAGCTGGCATCAATTGGTCGCAAGCTATTTCCCGCCCGTAGTGCCGGGCCTCCCGGGCCTCAAGCTCTACGTGGACGGCGCGCCAGTCGAAGGCGCTGCCACCAATGTGACCATCGCGGGCAGTGCGGCGGACTTCCTGTTGGGCGGCATTTCGACGGTCACGGGGCCGGCGAGTGCGCTCGACGGGTTGCTCGATGATGTGCAGGTTTACAACCGCACGCTTAGCGACTCGGAAATCGATTTTCTATTCCAAAACCCCGGCCAGCAGGCGCAGAACGCGACGAACGCGACGGTGCAGGCGCCGCTCATCATGATGCAGCCGCAGGGGCTCACGGTCAGTGTCGGCACCCCGGCGTCGTTCGTGGTCTCCGCCGTGGGCGCGGCGCCGCTGTCTTACCAGTGGCTATTCAATGGACTCCCCATTCCGGGGGCCAAAGCGAGCAACCTGGTTCTTGCCGCGGCGCGGCCTTCCGACGCAGGCCCCTATCGCGTGGCGGTGTTCAGCACAGGCGGCATGGCATTGAGCGCCGATGCTCCGCTGGTCGTGATCGAGCCACCGGTCATCATCTCTCCACCCCAGAGTCAGACGGTCGCTGCCGGCAGCACGGTCACCTTCGACGTCGCCGCGGGCGGGACTGGTCCGCTCAACTACATCTGGCGCAAGGGCGGGCTGAACCTGAACGCACCCTCACTCCGCACCCTCACGCTGCCCAACGTGCAGCCGGCCGATGCCGCATCGTATGATGTCGTGGTCTTCAACGCCGCGGGCGCGATGCTCAGCCCGGCGGCCACGCTCAGCATCCTCGGTGCGCCGGCCATCAACGTCCAACCCGCAAGCCAGTCCGTCCTGCCCGGCGCGACCGTCACGTTCACAGTTGGCGCCACCGGCACCGCGCCGCTGGCGTATCAGTGGCGCAAGAACGGGGTGAACATTCCCGGTGCAAACGGTTCGTCGTTCCAAATCCCCGGTGTGTCCGCGTCGGATGCCGCGGCGTATTCCGTCGTGGTCAGCAACGGCGGCGGCACCGTCACGAGCCAGAACGCCCTGCTCGGACTTGTCGGCGCGCCGCTCATCACGGCGCACCCGGCTTCGATCAACCTGCCCGCCGGCCAGAATGCGTCGTTCTCCGTGACCGCCACCGGGACGGCACCGCTCGCCTACCAGTGGTTGTTCGAGGACTCGCCGCTGCCCGGCGCGACGAACGCCGCGCTCGTCGTTTCCAACGCGAGCGTCGCCAGCGAAGGGAGCTACCGCGTGGTGGTCACCAACAGCATCGGCTCGGCGTCCAGCTCCGCCGCAGAACTCACGGTGACAATCGCACCGGTCATCCTCCAGCAACCCCAATCGCTTTCCGTTCCGGCAGGTGCCACCGCCGTGTTTTCCGTGGTCGCGCTCGGCACGGCGCCGCCGCTCACTTACCAGTGGCGGCTCAACGGCACGAACCTCGCCAACGCCACCGGTCCGTCCGTCACCATCCCGAGCGTGTCGCCGGCCAGCCTCGGTTTCTACTCTGTGGTCGTCACCGACGGCCGCGGCACGGTGGCCAGCGGGCCAGCGCAACTCAGCCTCGGCAACGCCAACCCCGAAGTCATCCTTTTCGACGGCTCGACCGTCACCAATTTCCACCCGCGAGGGTTCCCATCCCTGCCGGTTCAGTGGCAGATCGTCCCCACCAACGCGCTCGAGGTTGCGCCCGCCACCGGCGACCTCGACTCGTTCGCGCTCTTCAATGACTTCCAGCTCCACGTCGAGTTCCGCACCGAGTCGCCGCCGAACATTTTCCAGAGCGACGTGGGCATCCACCTGCAGGGCCGATACGAGGTGCAAATCCGCGAAAGCTTCGGGCAGACGACCCTCGACAGCACGAACTGCGGCGGCATCTTCGGCGTGCGCGCGCCAGATGTGAACGCCTCGTTGCCGCCCGGCCAGTGGCAGAGCTTCGACATCACGTTCCGCTCCGCGCGCTGGAACGGAAACACCAAGATCGCCAACGCGCGCGTGACCGTCATCCACAACGGCGTGCTCGTGCAGAACGACGTCGAGATCCCGGACCGCACCTTCAACGCGGATTTCGAGACGCCCACGCCCGGTCCCATCCGGCTCATGGGCGGCATCCCGCGCGTCCAGTATCGCAACGTGCGGGTGACGCCGCTCGACGTGCCGCCGGTGTTCCAGTTCGCGACCGCCGCGGGAAGCGTGGGCGACGACTTTGTCCGCGGACTCGCGCGCGACCCGTCCGGAAACCTCTACATCGCCGGCGCGTTCAGCGGCTCCGTCACGCTGGGCAATGTGACGTTCAACACCGCGGGTGGGCGCGACATTATCGTGGCCAAGCTCGACGCCGCCGGAAACGTGATCTGGGCGCGGCAGGCGGGAGGCGCAGGGGACGACTTCGGGCACGGCGTTGCAGTGGACAACGCGGGGAACGTATTCCTCGGCGGCTCGATTCAGTTCACCGCGCAGTTCGGCACGACCACAGTGACGAGCACCGGGCAGAGCGACGGCTTCCTCGCGAAGTATGACGCCGGAGGCAATCTCCATTGGGTCCGGCGCGTCGGCGGCGCCGGCAACGACGCTGTTTACGCCGTCGGCACGGACGACGCCGGCAATGCGACCATCGCCGGCGACTTCTCGGGCACGGCGAACTTCGGCGCACTCGTGCTGGTCAGCGCGGGCGGGCTCGACGGTTTTGTCGCGCGCTTCGATGCCGCGGGCAACCCGATGTGGGCCGTCCGCCACGGCGGCGCCGGCGACAACAACAATCCCGGCCTGCGCGTCGATCCGACCGGCGTCGCTTATGTCGCGGGCTCGTTCCCGAACACGGCCACCTTCGGCGTGACGACGCTGACGAGCCGCGGCTCCAACGACGCGTTCGTCGCGAAACTCGACAACACCGGCGCGTTCCAGTGGGCGCGGCAATTCGGCGGTCCGGGCGACGACCAGGGCAACGACGTGGCGTTCGGTCCCGGTGGCGCGGTGCATCTCGCCGGGCGGTTCCAAGGCACGGTGACCAACGGCACGAACGTCCTCACCACCACGGGCGGGAACGAAATCTTCCTCACAAAACTCGACGCCGCCGGGTCGGTGTTGTGGACGCGACAGGCGGGCGGAATATCCAACGACGTCGCGTTCGGCGTCGCGGCGGATGGCGCGGGCAACGTGTTCGTCACAGGCACGATCGGCGGCCCGGCGACCTTCAGCAGCACGCCGGTCGCGAACGCCGGGCTCGATGACTTGTTCATCACGAAGTTCGACGCCGCCGGCGTGATCCAATGGGTGAAGACTGCGGGCGGCACACTCGCCAACTCAGGCCACCGCGTCGAGACGGACGCCGCCGGCAACGCCTACGTCGCGGGCGATTTCTCCGGCGCGTGGTCGCTGGACAGCTTCCCGCTCACAGCCGGTGGCGGATCCGACTTCTTCATCACCAAGGTCGGCAACGCCATTGCGAACACCGTCCCGCCCGCCATCGTCCTGCAGCCGCAAGGCCGAGCCGTTGCGCCGGGCTCGCCCGTCACTTTCGCCGTCTCCGCCACGGGCACGCAACCGCTCGCCTACCAGTGGAAGCGCAACGGCGTGGACATCGCGGGCGCAACCGTATCCACCTACTTCATCCCCGTCGTGCAACCCGGCGATGCCGGTTCCTACAGCGTCATCGTCTCGAACGCCGCCGGCGCAGCGCTCAGCGCACACGCCGTGCTGACAATAATCGGCCCGCCGTTCATCACGCTCCAGCCCGTCCCAAGCCAGCTCGTCAATCCGGGCGAGACGATCACGCTCACCGTCGCGGCGACGGGCTCCGACCCGCTGACTTTCATCTGGCGGCGTAACGGCACAAACCTCAACGCCCCGTCGCTCCCCTCGCTCGTGCTCAACAACATCCAGCCCGCGGACGCCGGCACTTACGACGTGACCATCTTCAATACGGCGGGCGCGCTCGTCAGCGCCACGGCCACCATCTCGGTGCGGCCCAACCCCGTCGTCACCGCATCTCCCGCCCCGCAGACCGTCGCGCTCGGTGGCACCGCGGTCTTCTCGGTTTCAGCCGCCGGCACGGGCGCGCTCAACTTCCAGTGGCGGCGGAACGCGCAGCCCGTTGCGGGCGCGACCTCCGCGACTCTGACGCTGAACAACGTGCAGGTCGCCGACTCCGGCACCTACGATGTGGTCGTCACCGACACCATCGGCGCAGCCACCAGCGCGGGCGCGCAATTGGCGGTGCTCATCCCGCCCGCGGTGGTGGTCAACCCGCTCGCGCAATTTGCCGTCGCGGGCACCAACGTGCAGTTTGCGGCGCAGTTCTCCGGCAACCCGGCGCCCGGCTACCAGTGGTTCCGCAACAGCGCGCCCGTCGCGGGCGCGACGAACGTCACCTTGCTGCTCACCAACGTCACGACCAACCTTGCCGGCATCTACACGATCGCCGCGACCAACCTCGCCGGCGGCGCGACCTCCGCGCCCGTGCAACTCGCCGTCGTCACCAGCATGGTGTTGCCCCCGCCGCCCACGCCGAACGCGCAATTGAAGACCAACGGCTTCGCCTTCAACGTCGCCCTCGAACCCGGCCGCATCTATCGCGTCCAGGCCTCCACGAACTTTGTCACGTGGACCGACATCGGGTTCGTCGTCGGCAGCGGCGGGTTTGTGCAGTCGTTCATCGACCGCGCGGCCTCGAACCGCCCGAACCGCTTCTATCGCGTGGTGACCCCGTGACGCCCGGCCCGCGCAGGATTGCGCGTTGACTCATCCCGCGCTTTCGGGCAGTTCTATCCGCGAGCCCGCACCCGAAGATTGAATCTCGAACGGATGCGGGCGCCTTTTTGCCATGCAGCCCAAACATCTCGTCATCCCTCTCCTCCTGCTCCTCCTCGCGGCGCCCGCGCGCGCGCAGAAAGTCCCCGTCGCCGAGCGCACGCTCCCCAACGGCATGAAGCTCCTCATGGTCGAGCGCCATGACGACCCGTCCATCGCCGGCGGATGGGTCGCGCACGTCGGCAGCGCGAACGAGCGGCCCGGCATCACGGGCATCGCGCACCTCTTCGAGCACATGATGTTCAAGGGCACTCCCGCGCTCGGCACGAAGGATTACAAGAAGGACCTCGAGATCATCGCCGCGCAGGAGCGCGTGCGCGAGGAGATGCGCCGGGAGGACGTGAAGATGCGAGCGATGCTGCGCCGCGGCGAGATTGATGACCTGCTCAAGCCCGAGAACAAGACGCCGCGCTACCGCGAACTGGACCGCGAGTTCGCCGACCTCATCGCGAAGCAGCGCGAGATCCTCGTGAAGAACGAGTTCGACCGCATCTACACCACCGGCGGCGGCTCGGGCATGAACGCCTTCACCACGCCGGACATGACGGGCTACTTCATCACCGTGCCCGCGAACAAGCTCGAGCTGTGGATGTGGATGGAGAGCGAGCGCCTGCTGCGGCCGGTGTTCCGCGAATTCTACGCCGAGCGCGACGTCGTCTTCGAAGAACGCCGCATGCGCACCGAGGCCACGCCGCTCGGCCGCGTCGAAGAGGCCTTCGAATCGCTCTTTTGGGAATCGCACCCGTATTCGTGGCCCACGGTCGGCTGGCCGAGCGACATCCCCGCCATCTCCAAGGCGCAGGCCGACGAGTTCTTCGCACTCTACTACGCGCCGCAAAACATCACGCTCATGCTCGTCGGCGACTTCAAGGCCGCCGACGCCGAGAAACTCGCCGCGCAATACTTCGGCCGCATCCCGCGCGGCAGGGCCGACGCGCCCGATGTCGTCACACTCGAGATCAAGCAGGCCGGCGAGAAGCGCCTCATCGCCGAGGCCGACGCGAACCCAAGCGTGGACATCCTCTGGCACACGCCCGCCTTCGGCCACAAGGACACTTACGCGCTCACCGTGCTCGGCTCCGTGCTCTCGGGCCGCACCGGCCGCCTCTACAAGGGGCTCGTGCTCGGCTCGAAGACCGCGACCGAGGTGTTCGCACGGCAAGACTCGCGCAAGTGGGCGGGCGTCTTCAACGCCGGCGGAGAATCCAAGGACGGCCACACGCCCGAGGATGTCGAGAAGGGCATTTACGCCGAGCTCGAAAAGCTCAAGACCGCCGACGTGCCGTCCGAGGAATTGCAAAAGGTGAAAAACAATTTCGCCGCGAGCGAATACCGCCGGCTCTCCGCGAACATGCCCATCCTCATGCAGCTCATCCGCACCGATGGCCTCGGCGACTGGCGGGAGATCAACGAAGCCGGCCCGAAAATCCAGGCCGTCACACCCGCGGATTTGCGCCGCGTCGCGAACACGTATCTCACGAAGGAAAACCGCGCGGTCGCCATCGTCACGCGCAAGGCCGGCAAGTCGACTGCCCCGGAGGATCCGGACCTTGCGTCACTGCCCGCGGAACTGCGCGCCCCGGCGAAGCAGGCTGCGGCGCAATTGAAGAATGCGACCGACGTCGCCCAGCTCAAGCAAAGCCGCGCGGCGCTCGAATCGCGGCTTGGGAGCGTGACGGACGAAAAACAAAAAGCCATGTTCACGTTCATGCTCAAGAAAGCGACCGAGCGCATCGCTGAGCTGGAGAAGAAGTAGGAGCACAGTCGACAAACCCTTTCCCATGAAACTCGAAGCAACGTCCACGGTGGTTGCAACCAGTCTGTTCGCGGCCAGTTCATTGCTTGCCGCCGACATCCCCGACCGGCCGGAGAAACTCAAGTTCCCGCCGCTCACTTACGAGCCGCCCCGTGCCGCGGACTTCCGCGTGCAGCTCAAGGCCGGCCCCGTTGCCTACGTCGTGCCCGACCGCGAGCTGCCGCTCATCCACATCGCCATCACCGTCCGCACCGGCGACTACGTGCAACCCGCGGGCAAGGAGGGACTCGCGGACCTCACCGGCTACCTGCTCGCGCGCGGCGGGATCAAGTCCAAGTCCGCCGAGGAACTCGAGGAACGCCTCGCCCTCCTCGCCGCCGGCCTGAGCAGCAGCGTCGGCGACACACAGGGCTCCGTCTCGCTCAACCTGCTTTCCAAGGACCTCGATGAAGGCCTCGCCCTCCTGCGCGAGGTGCTCACCGCGCCGCGTTTTCAGGACGACAAGGTCCTGCTCCGCAAGCAGCAGATTCTGCAGGACATGAATCAGCGCAACGACCAGTCCGCCGCCATCGAGCAGCGCGAGCGGCGCTTCCTCAGCTACGGCGAGAACTTCTGGGTCAACCGTCACGCCACCGCGGCCTCGATTGATTCCATCAGCCGCACCGACCTCGAGGGATTTCACAAGCGCTGGTTCCACCCGGCGAACTTCGTCGTCGCGGTCAACGGCGACTTCGACCGCAGCGCGATGCTCGCGAAGCTCGAGGCGCTCTTCGCCAACTGGCCCTTCAAGGGCGAAACGCCGCCACCGGTGCCGTCGGACGTCGCGTTCGCCAAGCCCGGCGTTTACATCGTGAACAAGGAAGTCAACCAGGGCCGCGTCTCGCTGCTCATGCCCGGCATCACGCGCGACCATCCGGATTACTTCCCGTTGCAGGTGATGAACGACATCCTCGGCGGCGGCGGCTTCACGTCGCGCCTCGTGAACCGCGTGCGCTCCGACGAGGGTCTCGCCTACTCGGCCGGCTCGGCGGTGCCGGCGGGCACGTATTACCCGACCATCGTCGTCGCGGTGTTCCAGTCCAAGTCGCGCACCGTCGCCTACGCCACCTCGATCATGGTCGAGGAAATGCGCCGCATCGCGACCGAGCCCGTCACCGATGAGGAACTCAACACGGCCAAGAAATCCTACATCGAGACGTTCCCGCGCACCTTCGCGACCAAGTCGCAAATCGCGGCCACATTTGCCGGCGACGAGTTCAGCGGACGCTTTGCGAAGACCCCCGACTACTGGAAGACCTACCGTGACAAGGTCAGCGCAGTCACCAAGGACGACATCGTGCGCGTGGCCAGGAAACACCTCGCCCTCGACCAGCTCGCCGTGCTGATCGTCGGCGACAAGAAGGAGATCTTGCTCGGCCACCCCGACCATCCCGTGAGCCTCGAATCCCTCACCCGCGGCAAACTCACCGACATCCCGTTGCGCGACCCGTTGACGATGAAGCCGCAGAAGTAGGCGGCGCCACGCACACGCAGGGCGGGTTCAGAACGGCAGGAAACGGAGCGAACGAAGGCTGGCATCTTCCGCCGCGCCCGAACTTCCCCTTCACGCATCACCCGTTCCCCGATACAACTGCCCCGTGCCCGAGCCGTCCATCCTCACCACCGTCGTCGGCAGCTACCCCGTGCCCGCGTGGCTCGCCGCGTTCCCCACCACGCCCGCCCTGCGTGACGCCATCCTCGTCGTGCTGAAGACGCAGGAACTGTGCGGGCTCGACGTGATTTCCGACGGCGAACTCTCGCGCTTCAACACCAGCCATCCCGAGACCAACGGGATGATCGAGCACTTCATCGCGCCGATGAGCGGCATCACCACCGGCCTCACGCGCGCGGAAGCCGCGGCGTTTCGCGCGCAGCAAGGCATGGGCTTCCGCGCCCGGCCCGCGGGCGTCGTCCGCGGCCCCGTGGACGAGGGCTCGCTTGATCTTCCCGCGCAGTGGGCCTTTGTGAAGGGCCTCACGCCCCGGCCGCTCAAGTTCACCTTCACCGCGCCCTACATGCTGGCGAAAACGCTGCTCGACGAGCACTACCGCGACGTGCGCGCGCTCGCGATGGCGCTCGCCGAGGTGCTGCGCCGCCAGGTCGCGGAGATTGACGCGCCGGTCATCCAGATGGACGAGGCCAACCTGCCCGGCCACGCCGCCGACGCCGCGTGGGCGCACGAACCGCTCAACCACGCCATGAGCGGCGCGCGCGGCGCGAAGGGCCTGCACCTGTGCTTCGGCAATTACGGCGGACAAAGCATCCAGCGCGGATTCTGGCGCGACCTCGTGCCGTTCCTCAACCGGCTCAACGTGGACCACCTCGTCCTCGAATTTGCACGGCGCGGTTACGACGAACTGCCTGCGTTCCGCGACCTGCGCCCCGGCGTCGCGCTCGGCGTCGGCGTCATTGACGTGAAGGACAACGAAGTGGAGACCGCGGACGAAGTCGCGCGCCGCATCGGGCACGCCGTCTCCGTGCTCGGCGCGGAACGCGTGAAATGGGTTCACCCAGACTGCGGCTTCTGGATGCTCCATCGCAGCGTGGCCGACCGCAAGATGTCCGCGCTCGTGGCGGGCAGGGACAAGTTTCTCGGGACGCGGTGAGGCAATCGATCGGGCGCGACCCCGCATCACCTCGCCCCAAGCGTCGGGTTGTTCGCCCGCGTGTAGATTGCCTGAACCACTGTGATGTGCCGTTGCGCGAAGGCCGCTTCGCAGTAGCCAAGGTAGTAGTTCCATTTGCGCGCGAACCGCTCGTCGAACCCCCGCGCGCGAACCTCCGGCCACCGCGCGTTGAACTGCTCGCGCCACGTCCGCAGCGTCCGCGCGTAACTCAGTCCAAGGTCTTCGAGGTGGTGCAGGAAGAGGTCGCCCGTGCGGTTCAGCGCCACGTTCACGCGGCCCACCGACAGCAGCAGCGAGCCGGGAAAGATGTGCTTCTGAATCCAGTCCACGCCGCGCCGCAGTTCGTCGTAGCGCGAGTCGGGGCACGTGATGTATTGCAGCCCGAGCAGGCCGTCGCGCTTGAGCAACTCGTGGCACTTCGCGAAGTAAGTTTCCAGGTAGCGGTCGCCCACGGCCTCCAGCATTTCGATGCTCGCGATCTTGTCGAACCGCCCCGTGACGTGCCGGTAATCCTGCAGGCGGATTTCCACGCGGTCCGCCACGCCCTCGCGCGCGAAGCGCCCGCGGGCGAACTGAAACTGCGCCCCGGAGATCGTCAGCGTCGTGACGCGGCAGCCGTAGGTCTTCACCGCGTGGCACGCGAAGCCGCCCCAGCCCGAGCCGATTTCCAGCACGTGATCCGCGGGCTTGAGCCGCAGCTTGCGGCACAGCGCGTCATACTTCGCGACCTGCGCCTGTTCGAGCGTCAGTTCCGGCGACACGAAGTGTGCGCTCGAATACGTCATGGTCGGGTCGAGCCACAGCGCGTAGAAATCGTTCCCGAGGTCGTAGTGCTCGCGGATGTTGCGCCGGCTCGTCGCCACGGAGTTCGGCCGCAGCACGTGGGCGGCGCGATTCACCGCGCGCAGCAGGTTGAACATCAGCGGCCGCGCGCGCGAGCCGGACATCGCGGGCGCGGCCTCGACGTTCGTGATGAACCACGCGATGACCGCGGTGAGATCGTCCGTGTCCCAATCGCCGTCTACGAACGCCTCGCCAAACCCGATGTCGCCGTGCAGCACGCAGCGCTTGAAGAACTCCGCGCTCTGCACGCGGATGACCGCGGTCACGTGCGCGCCCGGCTCGCCGAAGAAGTGCGCCGAGCCGTCGGGAAGTTCCATGCGCAGCCCGCCGCGCCGCATCTGCGCGAACGCCCGCAGCACAAGCCGCCGCCACAGCGACGGAGCGCTTCTTGTCGCCGCCAGAGGTTGCGAGGTGTCCGCCGTCGGGGCATCCGGCTGACAGCCCGTTCCACCCGTCCGACCCGGTTCATGTGGCGTCACTGGATTCATGGAGCGTGCGAAGGGGTGCTTTCGACCGGTGCAACTCCACCCGCGCGGCGCAGCGATTCATGCGGGCGCATCACGTCGCGTTGCAAATGCGGATTCGCCGCCTTGCGGTGCCACGGCACGTTCTTGAGCCAGAGCCGCAGCGCATTCCAGTGGATCATCGAGATGACCTTGAGCGTGACCAGCGGGCACTTGAGCGTCTGCCACGCGAGCTGCGCGTCCGTGAGCGGCACGCGCCGGCCCGCGAGCGTGGTGAGCAGCACGCGGCGGCCGTCCTCGCGGTCGTCAATGTGAATCTCGAGCGACTCGCCCGGCACGCGGAGCTTGAAGTCGAACACCAGGTCGAGCGCGAAGAACGGCGAGACGTAGAAGTGCTTCGGCACCGCGCGCCGGAACACGCCGTCGGGCTGGAGATCCTCGCGCCGCAGCAGGAAGGGCTTCATCTCGCGGAACGTGTTGCCCACCTCGGCCACGGCGCAGAGCGGCGCGCCCGCGGCGTCGGCGCAGAAGTAGAACGAGACCGGGTTGAAGACGTAGCCCATCACGCGCGGCAACGTGAGAAGCTGGATGCGCGCGTCCGGCGGCAGCGTGACGCCCTGCTGCGCGAGCCACGAAACTACATTCTCCTTCACCGGATTTGAACCACGAGGGCACGAACGCACGGAGGGAACGCCCTGGTCAGGATTCTCTTCGTGTCTGTGTGCGTTCGTGGTCTTCAGCACTGCCGCTGAAAGGTGGTCTTCATCGCGGAACGAGTAGAGGTTCGCGCGGTTGCGGCTGAAGAAGCGGAGGCGCGCGGCGACTGCATCCAGTTCGTCGAGGTCGAGCGCGAAGAGGAAGATCTTGTAGCGGAACTGGTGCTCCTTGGGCGCGAGCCGGTGGTGCATCACCGAGCACTCGAAGAGGCCGGAGCGGAACGGAATCGCACCCGCCCCGGGCGTTGTTTCCTGCGCCACCGCAGGAAACGTGGGCGCGAGTGAGCCGCGTGGCGTCTCAGATGCCGAACCCATCCCGCAGCCCGCCGCGAGGGCGCGATTGGCCGCACCCGATGGCGGGCGCGCTCTCCAAGCCTCGCTGGGACTCACGTCCAAATCCTCTCACCGGTGAGGGCGCGGCACAAGTCCAGCGCGGACGCGAGCGCGTCCTCGTGGAAGCCATGTTTGAAGTAGCTGCCGCAGAAATAGACCGCCTGCGACGGCGAGCGCTGGTTGAGCTTCGGCAATTCCGCCTGCGCGCGAATCGCGCCGAGGTTGAACAGCGGATGCTCATACTCGATGCGGCGCAGCACGCGTTCCGGCGCGATGAGGCCGGGCGCGTTGATGGAGACGAAGTAGTTCTCGTGCTCGCTCACGCTTTGCAGGCTGTTCATCCAGTAGATCGTCGAGGGCGCGACGCGGCCCGCGGCGCCGTGCTCGATGCGGTAGTTCCATGAGGCCCACGCGAGGCGGGCGCGCGGCATCACCGAGCCGTCCGTGTGCAGTGTGGCGAGGTTCTTCTGATACTGAAACTCGCCAAGCAGCGCGCGCTCCGGCACGTCGGCGTCCGCGAGCAGGCGCAACGACTGGTCCGCGTGGCACGCGAGGATGACCTTGTCGAAGTCCTCGCTGCGACCGTCCGTCGTGGTCACGCGCGCGCCGTTTGCGAGGCGTTCGACGCGCACGACAGTCGAGCGCAGGCGGACGCGTTTGCGCAGCGGTGCGACGATCTTCTCGACGTAAGTCTTCGCGCCGCCCGAGACGGTGCGCCACGGATGCTGCGTGTGCAGGCCGAGGAAGCCGTGGTTGTGGAAGAAGCGCAGCAGCGTTGTGGCCGGAAACTCGAGCATTCGCTCCGGCGGCGTGCTCCACACAGCGGCGCTCATCGGCACGAGGTAGAAGTTCAGGAAGTCATCGCCGTAACCGCGTTCCGCCACGTAGCGGCCGAGCGTGTGGTTCGCGAACGCAGGATCGTCCAGGGCGACGGCTGCCTCGCCATTGAAGCGGTTGATTTGCCGCAGCATTCGCCAGTAGCGCGGGCGAAGCAGATTGCGGCGCTGCGCGAAGAGGTGATTCACACTCGACCCGCAGAATTCCAATCCGCTCGGCACATGCTGCACGCTGAATGACATCGAGGTCGCCTTCGTCGCCACGCCCAACTCGCGGAAGAGGCGCGTGAGGCGCGGATACGTGACTTCGTTGAAGACCATGAATCCCGTGTCAATCGGCACCGCCCGGCCGGGTTCCTCCACCGACACGGTGTTCGTGTGGCCGCCGGGATAGTCATTCCGCTCGAACAAGGTCAGATCGAAGCGCGACTCGAGGAAGTGCGCGCACCCGAGCCCCGCGATGCCGGTGCCGATGATGGCGATGCGGGTCATTGAGAGGAACTAGGGCGGCCTGTCCGGCGGACAGCTGACATTGAGCAGGCGATGGGACGCGCGAGAGGCACGCGAATGACGAGGGACACACGACGAGTGCACTGGAGGTCTGCCGGTTCCATCGCGCAACGCGTCATCGACACACTGAGAGTCTAGCCGGAGCGCAGCCACCGAAGAAGCAATACTAGTGAGTCGAGTCGGATAATGTCGGGTGCCAGACGGGTGAGAAGAGCGGCTCAGAATGAGCATTTCGAACAAACGCTTGCACCGAAGATTCACTCTCGTATTGTTTGCGGCGCCGCGGCGGGGTAGCCAAGTGGTAAGGCAGGGCTCTGCAAAAGCCCCATTCGTCGGTTCGATTCCGACCCTCGCCTCCAGGTTTTGCCGCTTGCGCGGCAAGGAGTTGCGACAATCCGAGGGGCCACCTGTCAGTGAAGCCGTCGGTCAGGGGCGAGTGCAACGACCACTCTCCACTGCTTGGCAGAACTTCACGACCAACGGCCCACTACGGGTTAACGCGCGGGTGGTCGCCGGGGCCACGATTCATGGAAGAAAGACCGCATCATGAATCCGCAGTTCACCCTGTTCCGCCGAGGCAGCGTCTTCTACTGCCAGGACTCCAAGACCGGCAAGCAAACCAGCCTGCGCACCAAGGACAAGGCCGAGGCGCTCACGCTCCTCCATGCACGCAACGAAGCGGTGCGCCAGCCTGCGCTCAATATGCAGATCGCCCGCACGTATCTCACGGTGGCCGACCCGTTGAGCGTGTCGCGCACCTGGGAGCATGTCCTCGCTGAGATCATCCGCACCCGACAGGGGGAGAATCAGCACCGCTGGCGAACCATCGCCAAGTCGCGGGCGCTCGACCCGCTTCGTCCGCTCAAGCTGGTCGAGACACAGGCCGAGCACTTCCTGCGCGTGCTCGACGGCTGCAAGGTCTCCACGAACGTGTTCCTGCGAAGGATGCACAACTTCGCGCTCGACATGAACTGGCTTCCGGCGACGGTGATTCCCAAACGCCAGTGGCCTGTGGTCCGCCACAAGGAGAAGCGCGCCATCACGCTTGACGAGCATCGGCGGGTCATCGCCGCCGAGGTCAATCCCGAGCGCTGCGTCTTTTACCAGTTGTGCTGGCATCTAGGCGCCAGCCAGGGCGACCTTGCCGCTCTCACGGGCGAAGACATTGACTGGCAGAACAAGACGTTGAGCTTCTTCCGGCGCAAGACGGGCACGCCCGTCGTGCTCCACCTCGGGCCGGAGGCCTTGAGGCTGCTGGAGGACTTGCCGGGTGAGGGGTTGATCTTCCCGTATCTGGCCAGCGTGCGGCCCGGCGACCGTGCCACTGAGTTCCGCCAGCGTTGCAAGCAACTTGGCATCGATGGCGTCACGCTCCACAGCTACCGCTACGCGTGGGCGGAGCGGGCCAGGATCGTCGGTTATCCGGAGCGTTTCGCGCAGGAGGCCCTCGGGCACAACAGCAAGGCCGTGCATCGAGCCTATGCGAGGAAGGCCTTGGTGAAGGTGCCTTCGCTGGAGGAATACGAACAGCGTGCGGCCGAGAAGCTCACCGTTCTAACATAGGCGATTCTCCGTTCGATTCGGCCGCACCGAGCAGCACCGGATCGTCATTCGGCGCTCCGTTTCGTGTGGCATGGTGCTTCCGGGCGTTTTGCGTGCGCCAGTGTCCGCAAATCGCAGCCGTGACCCGCCCAAGCCACTTGACGTCGTCGGAACGCTCGATGACCTCGGAGGCCGCGAAGAACTTGGTGCCGTTCTGCGGCGGATTGCCCAGGGGCTTGAGCAGCCCGGCCGCGACCAGAACGGGCACGTCGTGCGGCTGGCAGTTCAGCACCCAAGCCGTCTGCTCGGCCGTCAGCCGCGACGGCACTCGTCCGAGCACTGAAAGAAACTGCCGTTGGTCTTCGCGCATTTGCAGTGCCCGAAACGTAACCCTGAGGCTTGACAAATCAACCGGAAAGCACACATTTAAGGCATACCTACGTTGCCCCATGCCTGCCCACTCCAAGAACCAGCACGTTCTGGCCACGTTGCGCCGCGGCCTCGCCCTCGGTCAGAAGGAACTGGCCGCCCTCGTCGGCCGCAGTAAGACCGCCATCCAGCGCATTGAGTTGGGCTCGCTCCTGCTCGGCGAGGAACTGGCGCGGCGGATCGCTCAGGAAACCGGCGTTGACCTCCGGTGGCTTTTGGCAGGCCATTACGAATCCGAGCCCATCGGTGCGCACGGAAGACGGTTGACCAGGGAGGACTTCGACCGGCACCGCATGTGGCGAAGCCAAAGGGTTGCCACGGATGCGGAAATGGGGCGGTTCGAACGATGGTCAAAGGGTTGCTCGGTCGGTCTGGCGGGTCAACGAACGCCGTATCACGCCACCATGGCAGAACGTCGCGAGCGCTTGGTCGCGGTCCTAGGGGTGTCATGGACCCTCGATGTGACGCGGAATGGCAAGCCGGTGGATCTTCCCAGCAACATGGACTGCAAGGCGATTGCCCGCCGCTTGGCAAAGGAAGAGGACAAGTTGTTTCGAAGGGCTCAAGCGGTGGAGGTGCTCGCGCGCGCGGATCGGTTGGTCCGCTCGGCGTTGGAGCACAAGGACTGCGACCTGATCCTGTGGCGTCTGGAGAAGCAACTGAATGAATTGGGCAAGAACCACGGACTTTGTGTCGACAAGCAGCTCAGAACCAATGGCTTATAATGGGTTCGAGTTGCGGGAAGGCGGCGACGGTTCACCCGAGCGACATCAGGTCGAATTGGTGTCTGTCCACGGCTTGACCGGTCGGTGCGGTAAAGCGGAGGTTCGGGACGGCTTGCAACGTCGCTCCATTCCTTTGGCATCATGATCCAGTTGATGAACTAGACGGACACACCTGCGGCCGGTTCTCGTTCGCTCGGTGACCTCGACGGCGGTTCCACGGGTTCCATGGAGTTTTCATGGGAGTTACATGGAGTTTCCATGGATTCCAATCGTGTTTCGACGTCCGCCAGCGCAGATCGTCCGTGGATCGAGACAGGACGCCATGTGCGCAGCCGCAAGTCGTGAATTGAATCTTCTGCGTCGATCGACCGTGCGACGTAACGGGCACAACCGCCGACCGTTTCCTGCACCACGCGCATGTCATCGTTTTCACCGGCGAGAGCTACCGGGTGAAGGACGCGTCCAGACCCTCCCGCCCTGCGCTGCGCTGAATGAAAACAGCGAAGGTTGGGCTGAGGAAAACTGGGCTGGGAGAGCAAAGAAAACGCTGCCCGCTCAAAGTGAAGGAGTCGCTTTCTCGCGATTCCTTCTCTTTTAGCTGTGGGTGGGCGGATGAAGGATTGACGTGCGAATCACTAGCTGGTTTTTAACTGCTCGGTGACACGACATGGTCATCATTGATGACATGGGGTTGAAACAGTTGCCCAAAAACTCCGGCGAATACCTGCTCGAAGTGGTGATGCGCCGCTACGAGAACCGCTCGACGATCATGACCAACAACCGGCCGCTGGAGGAATGGGGCAAGCTCCTCTCCGACGTGCCCACGGCCGGCGCGATCCTCGACCGCTTTCTGCACCACGCGCAGGTCATCGCCATCACCGGGCGCAGCTACCGCGTGAAGGAAGCGCCCGGGATCACCCAGGAACCCAAGAAGGGCCGGAAATCAAACGAACCGCCCGCCGCCGGGCCCGCGAGCTGAGGGCTCGCAGCTCGGCCCCGGCTCGTTCTACCTCGCGGACACGTCGCCGGTGGTCGCCGCAGAACCAAACCACGAAACCTTGAACCCAAACCCAATCCTGTTATGAAGTCCTCGCCTCAGACTGGCCGGTTTTGAATCGCGAAACCCTGGCCGGTTTTCATTCGCTCGGTGACAGGGATGCAGAGGTTTCAAAAATCGTCAGCCGATTGATATTGGCCCAATCGGGATGAGAATGAGGGGTGCAAGAGGCGAACCGCCGGGATGAGTGAAAGGTGAGCCAGGTCATTTCGGAGATCGCGCAACCAACAAACAAATTCACAGATATCGCGTAGGCCTCGGCTGTTGTGTCGATCCAATTGGTCCGCAATGTGATTCAACTCCAAATCTTCTACGCGTTCTATCTGCCCAAACGTCGTTTTCCAAGGAATTTTGAAAAGATGCATTGCCCCATAGGCCTTGAGCAGTGATCGACGATGACGCTCCAGAAGTGGAAAGAGAGTCATAACTTGAGCGTTCCATACGCGATAATCAAGTGCTTCTCGGCAACCTGCCAATGCAAGCCAGGCAGAGTGAACGCGGGGGGCACTCTCAAAGTGCTGGCGGATGCCGCGACGAAGGGCGGGGGCGGATTTGGGATCTTCATCGGGCGACCAACCTCTTGCAGTGGCAATTTCCGAAAGCCAGGACGAAGGCTCAATAAGTTCGGCCAACGTTCGCGATGCGCCCGCAGTGCAAACATCTGGATCCCAGAGTGCGAGTTCAGCCAGCAGGGAGACAGTGAGGCTGCGCTGCCAGTGCGCTGACTTTGCCGACGCAAGCAAGCCGGCTGAGAACAAGCGAATGTCGAGTCCATCTATGCGGTCGGACCAGTCGTGAACGCTCAATAGATTGGCCGGTCTGGGCGCATGATCGGCCAGAGTGCCGGTGATGGTAGTTATGAAAAGTGTTCGCTCGGCCATAGAGCACTGTCG
>VHCN01000063.1 GCA_016871675.1 Verrucomicrobiota bacterium | reverse complement strand
TCACCTGGCGGACCATGCCGCACTGCACGAGGGCATCGAGGCAGTTGTAAACCGTCGCCATCGAGATTTCCGGCATCTTCGCCTTGGCGCGCATGAAGACCATGTCGGCAGTGGGGTGGTCCATTTTTTCCAGCAACACGCCGTGCACCCGTTGGCGTTGCGGCGTAAGCCGAAGGCCGCTGTGGGCGAGTCGTTCATTGAGTTCAGCGCCGGCAGGGACAGGTTTGTGGTTCGTCGCCATGCGAGGACCCTGACGGTGGAGGGGGCGGGCTGTCAAGATTTAGAATTATTCTAAATCCATTAAACCCGGCGAAAGCTTGCCCGCGGCTGGTGAGCCGCCATCATGGCGGCGTGAAGCTCTACTTCCTCCGGCACGCTGATGCCCTGCCGGGCAGCGACGATGCCCGCCGGCCGCTCTCGCCGCACGGTTGCGAGCAGGCGGAGGAACTGGGCAAGTTTCTGGCGAAGGCGGGGATCTTGTTCGATGCGGCCTACACGAGCCCGCTCGTTCGGGCGCGCGAGACGGCCCGGTTGCTGCTCGACGCGATGGACTCCGCCTCGCGAGTCCGCGCGGAGTCCGTGGATGCGCTTCGGAACGAGACGTCCCCAAACGAATTCGAAGTCTGGCTGGCGACGTTGCCCGACGCGAAGCGTGTGCTGCTCGTCGGACACGAACCCACGTTGTCGGAGCGCGTCCGTGCGATGCTGGGGGTGTCGCGGCCGTCGGCGTTTGAGTTCTCGAAGGGCGCGGTCGCGTGCGTGGACTTGATCGACCGCCGCACCGGTTGTCTCAAGCTCCTGATCACGCCGAAAGCGCTGGGACTTTGAACGACGATTCATGGACGACACGCTGCGAACGACGGTGAGAGAGATGGGCGTGGAGAAGTTCCACCGCCACATCTTCCTTTGCGCGGACCAGACGAACCCGAAGTGCTGTGAGAAGGAAGCGGGAATCGCGTCGTGGGATTTTCTCAAACGCCGGCTCAAGGAGCTCGGGCTGGTCGGCTCGCAGGCGCTTGTGTATCGCACGAAGGCCAACTGCCTCCAGGTGTGCGCGCGCGGGCCGGTGGCCGTGGTGTATCCCGAGGGCACGTGGTATCACTCGTGCACGCCGGAAGCGCTCGAGCGGATCATCCAGGAGCATCTCATCGGCGGGCGGCCGGTTGAGGAGTTCATCTTCGCGAAGAATCCGCTGCGCGCGGGCGGACATTGACGCGCGACCCGGGCCGGCTCATTTCCGCCGGCCGAGTCCGAGCGCTTCGCGGCAGTAGCGGATGCTGCGTTCGAGTTCAGATTTCTGCTGCCGCTGCTCGGTCCGGACTCTCGTCGCGCCCCCGTCCGGGCGAAACGGTTTGCGAGGCTTTCCGCCACGAAGCAGTCCCATGAAACGGGCGAACTCGCGCGGGCGGGCGTCCTCGTAGGCTCCCCAAAAGTCGTCGCGCAAGAATGGAATCGGGATCGGCCGCCCGGAGATTGTTTCGAGGATGACCGGCACTTCGGGACAGAGCGTGGCGAAGCGGGCGAAGAACGGATTCCAATCCACCGCGCCGTCGCCCATCGCGGTCCATTGAAGCATGGCGCCTTCAGTCGTTTCCCAAAGTGCGGAGTCGCGAATGCCTGTCGTCAGCGCGTGCGGCGCGAGGTTTTCGAGGACCGTGGCCGGGTGTTCGAGCGCCCACGTTGCGTTGCCGGTGTCGAGCGTGGCGCCGACGAAGTCCGTGCCGGCCCCCTCGATGAGCGCGACGAGTTCGTGCGATTGCATGTCGCCGGCGTGGTTTTCAACGGCGACCTTGATGCCGCGATCGATCGCGAACGTGCGGACGCCACGAAGGACTTTGACGGTCTCGGCGATGCGCGCACGGATGCCGCCGCGGCGGCGGCGATCGTCCACCTTGCCGAGCACGCAGCGCGCGACAGGCGAGCCGACGAGACTTGCGACGCGGATTGTTTCGCGCAGTTGCGAGCAAGCGGTGCCGCGGCGCGGGTCGAACAGCACCGACGACGGGCAGATGCTGAGCATGCCGGCGTGCAATTCGAGGCCGAGGTCGCGCGCGCGGCGGCCGAGGTCGCGGAGCGATGCGTCGTCGCGGCGATCAAAGACTTCGAGGTCGGAGAGCAGCAGTGCATCGAGCCCAAGCCCGGCCGCGTGATCGACGAGTTGGGGAGCCTTCCAGCCGAAGGCGCGCAGGGCATAATTGTCGAAGCCGAGCTTGAGGTTCATGTGGATGGGAGGAATGGAAGGGGATTTGGCGAGGTGGTGGAAGGAGATTTGCAAGTGGGTTGTGTTGCTGGCGAGCGCGCGTGCCGCTAGGGTCTTGCTCGTGAAACAGGGGAACGACACGCCGCACCGGTGGTTGCGCACGGGCGACGAGGCTGTTGCGGCGATGCTCGGCGCCATCCGCGCGGCGCGCGAGTCGGTGCGCTTGGAGACTTACATCTTCGCGGCGTCGCCGGTCGGGGAGCGTTTTCTTGCGGCGCTGGTGGAGGCGCGCAAGCGCGGCGCGCGCGTGCAGGTGCTGGTGGACGCGCTGGGTTCGTCGGACTTGGAGAGGCGTTTCTGGGAACCGCTCACGGATGCGGGGGGGGAGTTCCGGTGGTTCAACCCGGTGCAGATGTTCCGGGTGACGATTCGCAATCATCGCAAGTCGCTCGTGTGCGACGAGCGCGTGGCGATCATCGGCGGCTTCAACATCGCGCCTGAATACGAGGGCGACGGCGTGGAGCGCGGCTGGTGTGATCACGGGATGGAGCTGCGCGGGCCGCTCGCGCGCGAGCTGGCGGCGGCGTTCGACGAGTCGTTCGTGCGCGCGGAGTTTCGGCAGCAGCTTTTCGCGCGACTGCGCAAGACCGAGGTGAAGCGGTGCGTGTCCACGCCGGACGGCGATCTGCTCCTCACGGGGCCGGGGCGCGGGCGCAATCCGATCCGGAGGCTGATGGGGCAGGACATCCGGCGCGCGCGCGACGTGCGGATCGCGTCGGCCTACTTCTCGCCGACATGGGTGCTTCGGCACGAGCTGGCAGGGGTGGTGAAGCGCGGCGGGCGCGTGCAGTTGCTGATGGCGGGAAAGTCGGACGTGCCGATCTCGCAGCTCGCCTGTCGCGGGCTGTATCAGGGCCTGCTCGGCGCGGGCGTGGAAATCTACGAGTATCAGCCGCAAATCCTGCACGCGAAGTTGTTCATCGTGGACGACTCGGCTTACGTGGGCTCGGCGAACCTCGACGCGCGCAGTTTGAACATCAACTACGAGTTCCTCGTGCGCGTGCGCGACCCCGGCGTAGCGGACGGCGCGCGCGCGATCTTTGCGGAAGACCTCAAGCATGCTCAGCGCATCGACCCGGCGACGTGGCGGCGATCGCGTTCGGTCTGGGAAAAGTTGAAGGAGCGGTTCGCCCACTTCGTCGTCGCGCGCCTCGATCCGCGCATCGCGCGGATGCAGATGCGCGACTTGCGGTGATCCGAGGGCCGCGCGTTGACGGTGGGCGCGGCGGGAAGTAGCTTCGCCGCGCATGATGGCTGGAAAAACAACGCCGGCGGGGAATGCGCCATCGTTTCGCGTCGGCGACGAGCGCCTGATCAAGCTCACGGCCGGCGCCGCGAAGAAGGTGAGTTCACTCCTCACAAAGCAGGGCCGCGCCGACGGCGTGTTGCGGGTGGCGGTGGTCGGCGGCGGTTGTTCGGGGCTGCAATACAAAATGGATTTGCAGGACCGTCCGCAGAACCGCGACATCCTCGTGGAGACCGCGGGCGTGCGCGTGGTGGTGGACCCGAAAAGCGCGTTGTATGTGACCGGCAGCGAACTGGATTACGTGGAGGCGCTGCAGGACGGCGGATTCAAGGTGAAGAACCCGAACGCGGCGACGTCGTGCTCGTGTGGCGAGAGCTTCAGCGCGTGACCGCGCTTGCGCCGGCGTCGACTCCGATTGGGAAGCGAGCATGACTGATTACTTCGCCCTCCTCGGTGAGCCGCGCCGCCCGTGGCTGGAAGTGAACGCGTTGAAGTTGAAGTTCCAGTCGATGGGCGCGGCGAATCATCCCGACCGGTTTCACGAAGCCGGGGAAATGGAGCGCCGCGCGGCCGAGGCGCGGTTCGCCGGGTTGAATTCCGCGATGCGCTGCCTGTCCGACACGAAGGAGCGGCTTCAACACTTGCTGGCGTTGGAGGGCAGGGTGACCGGGAGTTGCATTCAGTCGGTTCCGCCTGAATTGGGCGGGGTGTTTGTCGAGGTGGGCGAAGCGCTTCGACATTCCGAGGTCGTGCTGCGCGAGAAGTCCGCGGCGAGTTCACCGTTGCTCAAGGTGCAGTCCATGCAGCGCGCCCTCGATTGCACCGAACACCTCCGGGCACTCCAAACGAAAGTCGCGAGTCTGCGCGATGCAGCCGAGGCCGGACTCGCCGCGCTCAATCCAGCGTGGGACGAGGCACCGCGTGGATTGCCGGACGAACGCAACAAGTCGCAGGCGCTTGACGCGGTGGAGCGAATTCATCGCGTGTTGAGTTTCGCGGGCCGATGGTCTGCCCAGCTTCAAGGGCGGATGGTGGAATTGACCTTGTGAACGCAGGAACCAGCGGCGGAATGTCAGCCGGGTTTTTCCGAAGCATCGCAGCGACGGCGGGAATCCTCCTGGCGGGAGCTTCGTGCTCGGCGCCGGGCGGTCCGGCGTCGGAATCCTGGACTGGCGCGCTCGCATCGATGCCGCTCGCGGCGGCGGTGGACGAACTCAACCGAACGAACGTGGCCGAGGTTCTGCTCGGGTCCCTCCGGTCGAATTCAACCGTGAAGGCGCTGGTGCTGATGCCCGGCGCGACGGACGAGTTCTACTTCTTCCGTGAGGCGCGTGCGGTGCTGACGAATGCTTCGCCGACGCTGCTGGACGCGGTGATCGCGTTGACAAACCAGACGCGCATCCGGGCGCAGTTTCGCCCGCCGGCGCTGCTGCTTCATACGGCCGAAGACCCGACTGAACCGCTCATCACTATCAGGGACGCTGCGATGGCGCGGCAGTTTCGGGGGCGACGATTTCGGGCGCGGTTCTTGTTCAATGACCACGACTGGAACCATGTGCAGCCGATCCTCCAACGTGAACTCGGTGCCCTCCCGGGCGGTCTGATCGAATTCCTGCCGCCTCCCAACACCATGGACTCGTGGCACTTCTTTCGCCACGCCGTGGCGGGCTGGAACCTGACGGGTTGGGAGACGCTCGAAGTTCTCTCACTGGCAAACAAGACCGTGATGACAATTGAGAAGCGCAGAGTTCTCTTCGAGGGTGATGTCCGGGAAGCGAGCCAGCCGGAACCGCGCCCCGGGCGGGACTGACCAGTCGCAATGATCGAGTTCCCACTGGCAAGGGCCTTGCTGAGAAAGGCGCATGTCTCAGAAGCAACAGTCCAGTCGCTCCGCGGCGCGGCATGTTACTTCACCTCCCGCACTCGCCTTCATGGCGAGGGCAGAAAGTCCTACCCACAACCACCCAAGGCGGACTACGCCATTCCTGGCCTAACCTCCGCTCGACGAGACACCCCCGGTGGCCGTGACCCGGCCACCGGTTTCTCGTCTTGTTACAACCCCTCATTGTCCCTCGGCTTGCTTGACGTATTGCTCGACCTTCGCGTCGAGCACCTTGTCGCCGGGCGAGCCGACCCATTTCTCACGGATGACTCCCTTGTGGTCGATGAGGTAGAGCGTCGGCCAGCCTTCGACGGCCCACGCGTCCGAGATGTCACGGCGCCCGCGCGCGGAATCGACGAAGGACGGCCAGTTCAGGTTGTTCTTTTTCACCGCATCCTGCCCTTTGGTGCCGCTGTCGCTGTTGACGCCTACAATCGTGAACGGACGGTTCTTCATGCGTTCCATGAGCGACCGCTCATGCGCATACATCGCGCGGCAGGGCGGTCACCAGTCACCCCAGAAATCCAGCAGCACGACCTTGCCTTTGAAACTCGAGAGCGTGAGATCCTTGCCGTTGAGGTCTTTGGCCGAGATCTCGGGCGCGGGCTTGCCGATGGCCGGCTTGTCCTGGGCGAAGGCACCACGCGTCCAGCCGAGCGTGAGCGCGGCGACGAGCGGCAGCGTGGCGGTGAAGCGGCGCAGGGAGACTAGTGAAGCATTCATGTGTTGGAGGTGTTGGGTTCGCGGGCGGTTCTTCCTAGGACAGGATGGTGTGACTGTTCGTTCAACACACGGGACATCGGTTAGTTGCGGGGTCCGGCGGCGAAGTAACCCGACACGTCACGCGCGGCCTGAGGCGCGACCCGCTCGGCGGGCGATTTGCCCTCTGTCAGTTCAAACGCGAGCCCGAGCGGGGTCCGTCCGGGTCGGGCCGGTCCGGTGTAGGTTCCTCGCCCCCAATGGTCGCCCACGGCCACGAGGTCAAATCGCGTGAAGGCCTTGCGTTCGCGGTCAAACTCCAGCCAGCCGGACACGCGTGCATCGAAGCCGCGCTGAGCCTTTGCGAAGTCGGCGTCGGTCGTGAGCAGCACGGCGCCCTCGACGCGGAATGTGATTCGCGTCGGTCCAACCTCCTCCATGATGAGCGAGAGTTGATTCAATCGCACTTCCTCCGCGCTCCAGAAGTTCGGCTCGCCGCGCGTGTGATCCACGAGGTGGAACCGCGCAATGCGCGCCGCGAGGCCCACGGGCACCGGCACCTTGCCCCCGGCACGGGGCGAGGCGGGCACGAGTGATTTCCATTCCGCCTCGGTGATCCAAAGATGATCGCGCGACGCCTCGTCGCCGCGGCCGGTTTCACACGCGGCGTCCTTGAATCCACCGTCCGCGCCGCGGTCCAGGAGCCGCGCGGAGACGCGCACGATCAGCCCGTTCTCGGGCGGCATCCGCGTGAAGCGCGCGTCCACCGGGCCGTGGTCGCCGATCTGCACGGTGCCGGGCTTGCGCTCGGATTCGGGGAGGGACTTCCATGTGCGATGCGCATCCGTGATGACCTCGCGCATCACGTCGGGATTCTGGCCGGCGTTTCGATACGCGAGCAGTTTGCCCGCGGCGGTCAGCGCGTAGATGCCCTGCCTTGTCGAGCCGCCCGCACCCTTGCGCGGGCCCTGCTCGGCGACGCCGAGGAAGAACCGGCCCTCGGCATCCTGTCGACGGCGCTGATACCAGTCGTCCGCGGCGACCGCGATGAAGTCCTCGCGCGCCATGCGAAGGATCTCCGTGTCCGAAAAGGCGAGCGCACGGCCCGCCACGCCGTTGTTTCAAGTGCACCCGAGCGGATGGCCGTCCATTTCCCACAGCAGGATGGGCTTGCCCTCGCGCGCGGCTTTCTGCCGGGCTTCCCAGAGACTGGTGAGCCACGGGATTTGCTCCCACTTCTGCTCCGCGACGCGGGGCTTGATGAGCGCGTGGAGTTCCGCGAATTGCGCGCGGGCCGAGGCGTCGGCTGCGTTCGCATCCGTGGAGGAGGCGTGCAAGGCGAGCGCAAGGAAAACTGCCGGGCTTGCGCAGAGCAGTCGGGAACTCATGCGGCATGTGTAGGCGCAAGCTGCGCCGGTGGCAATACGAAACCGGCGCGGGCGCATCCAGTCGCGCATCCGGCCGTCGCGGAGGTGCGCCCGTGTTGCACGTTGCATCCCGCGTGCGTTCGTGCAACAGTCGGCGCGTCATCCCGATGAACCCGACGGTCGCCACCGCACCGCAGCCTCCTTTGACCGAGAGCCAGAAGGCCGCGCTGCTCACGCTGCTTGCGGATGACGACCCGAACATCCACCAGATCATCCGCGCCAAGATTCTCTCGCACGGCCCCGCGATGCGCGACTGGATGCGCCCGCACCGGTTGAGCAGCGACGCGGTGCTGCGGCGGCGCGCGGCGGAGATCGTGGAACACTTCGATCGCGAATCGGCGGACAACGAGTTCGTCGCCTTTTGCCTCACGCGCGGCGAGGATCTCGACGCGGAACTCGGGGCGTGGCTGCTCGCGCAGACGCAATACCCGGCCATCAACACCACCGCGTATCAGGCGCTGCTCGACAGCTACGCGGGCGACTTGAAGGTGCGCATCGACTTCGGAGCGCCCGCGGACCAGATGCTCACGACGATCAACCAGTATCTCTTTGCGCACCTCGGCTTCAGCGGGAACGAGCAGAACTACTTCGACCCGGAGAACAGCTACCTCAACTGCGTGCTGGACCGGCGGCGGGGCAACCCGATCAGCCTCTGCCTCGTTTACATCGCCATCGCGCGCCGCCTGCGCCTGCCCGTCGCGGGCGTCGGGTTGCCGGGACATTTCCTCTGCCGCTTCCAAAGCACGCGCGGCGATCTCTACATCGACCCGTTTCATCGCGGACGGTTGCTCACGCGCGCGGACTGCATCAAGCTCCTCATCAACACAGGGCACGAGTTCTACGAGGGCTATCTGTCGGCCGTGAGCCCGCGGAAAATCCTCCTGCGGATGTGTTCGAACCTCCACCACATCTACACGCGTCTCGAGCACTCGGAGGAATCCAACCGCCTTCACCGTTACATCACGGCGCTGGCGAAGTGACGGGGCGGCCCGGTTCAGCCGCGCTTGGCGCCTGCCGGCCGTTGTGGAAATTCTGTCACCAGCGAGTCTTTCACCCAACCCGATCGACGCGAAGCATCGAGCACCTGCAGCCAGTCTTCCTTGCGGCCGATCACCCGCACCTCCGTGCCGTCGCGCAGCGTGAATGACGTCTTCGATTCCTCGACCGGACCGTAGCGCACATTGACCTCGGGCCGCGTGACCACCGCCGTGGGCGAGCCAAGCCGGATGTGCAGCGAGGCCGCGAGGCACGCTCCAACCGCGACCAGCGCGACCGCCGCCCCGCACGCGAACGGCCGGAGCGACCCCTGCGCCCGCGGACGCCATTGGGCGGCGGCGAGCGGCAGCAGGAAAAGCCACAGGCAGACCGCGGCGAGCGCGGTCCATTCATCGACCGAGAGAGTCGTGAGCGCCCGGTGCCACAGGGCGGGCGCGTCGGCGACTCCGCCGGCGGCGCGGTTGCGGGCGAATTGCAGGTTCGCGCGCACGTCCGGGTCGCGCGGCGCAAGCAGTTCCGCCTCGCGATAGGCGACGATGGCCGGTCCCAGCCTGCCCGAGCGGAACCGCGCGTTGCCCAGGTTGAAGTGCAGCGCGGCGGAATGCTGCCCGGACGCGAGGAGCCGCTCGTATCCGGCCGCCGCCTCGGCAAACCGGCCCTGCTCGAACAGCTTGTTCGCCGCCTCAAAGTCCGCCGTGGGTCCGGGCACTGCGGCGGCGGACCACTGAACCCAAAGCACCGCAGCCGCAATCAACGGCGCAATACCCGGCGCCTCCCTTCCGCGCTTCATCGCCTGTCCTCCACCTTGCGGAGTAGATCGAAGACGGATTCCACCTTCGGCACGAGCACCGCGAGGCTCGCGCCGTCCTGCCCCCCCGAGAACCGCGCGCGGTCGCACGACTCGAACAACTCACGCACCACGGCGAGCGTGGCGTCATCCACACCCGCGGGCCGCAGGCGTTCCTCGATCACCGATTGCGTGATGGCCGACGCGGGCAGGTCGAGGCGCTCGCCGAGTTGCTCCTGCAGGAGCCGGAAGACGGTCGCGTGAAACTCCGCGGGCTTGTTCGCGCCGGCGTGCGCTCGAAGTTCATCGAGGCCTGCCGCGAGCACGCGCGCGACTTCGCGCTGCCGGCGCAAACGCGGGTTGTTCGCCAGCCTCTCCTCGCGACGACGCCACACGAGCAAGCCGAGCCACGCGGAGAGCGGCAGGGATTGCAACGCGAGAAACCACGGCTTCGTCAAGAGCAGCGACTGTGCGGACGCGGCCGCGCCGAGGTGCGGCTTGATGTGGACGATGTCCACCGCGGCTGCGGGGCCGGGGTCGCCGGACTTCCCCGGAAGCACCACGGTGGGCTGCTGCGCGCCGCCCGCGCCGGCCTTGACGGTGACGGGAATGGCGGCGCGGTTGATGGTCCGGTAGGCCTTCTGTTCGGGATCGAAGAAACTCAGCGCCACGGGCGGCAGTTCGCGGATGCCGGTGTTCTGCGGCATCACGACCTGCTCGAGGTTCTTCACTCCCATCACGGAAAGCGGGTCGGACATGTCCACCTTTACCGCCGGCGGGTAAGTCTTGAAGTCGCGCCACTCGCCGAGTGACGGCACGGGCACCTGATCGAGCGCGCCCCGGCCGGTGATCCGGATTCTCACGGTGATGGGATCGCCGACCTGCACGTTTGTCGGGCCGGCGGCGTAAGTGAAGTCGAACTGGCCCACTGCGCCGCTGAAGTCCGCGGGTCGTCCCGCCTCGGGCAGCGGCAGCACGTTGATTTCCACGGCCTCGCTCTGCGGCGAATATTGCTGGAGCCGGAAGCCGAAGAAGTCCTGCGCCCGCAACTGCACCATGAGCTGGCACTCGGCGGGGCCGAGCGGGAGCTTGCCGGTCTTGACGGGCGTGACGAGCGTGCGGAATCGCACGAGGTTGTAGAGCGCGCCGTTCATCGGCACGGCGGATTGCTCGCCGACCATCTTGCCGACGGTGAAGCCCTCGCAGCGGAGGTTCGGGAGCTGGATGTCGCGGCCCGCCGCGTAATAAAGCTGCACCTCGATGGGGAAGATTTCGCCGAGGTAACATTCCTTGCGCGACGGCACGAGCCTCACGAACGCAAGCTTGTCCATCTCCGACGAGACGGCTGTGCGCTCGCCGCGCGGGAGAACCTTGATCGGCATCGCTGGCGTGTTCTGTTTGCCCGACTCCAGCTCGATCGGGAACGACGGGATGACATGATCACCCGGCTGCCGGCCTTGCACGTGGAAGCTGAGCGTGATGGAGGACGAGGTGACTCCGTTCACCATCGAAATCTGCCGGGACTGTCCCGCAAAGGTGATCGCGAGCCCCGGCACCTCCGGCAGTTTGGGCACGGACCGCGGCGCGTTGCCGGGGAACGTCAGCGTGAGCGTCGCCGTCTCGCCGAGCGCGATCGTGTTGCGGTCAAGCCCCGCCGTGATCGCGAAGGCCCGCCCGACAAGGAACGCGATGAGCGCAAGCGCCACCCACTCGCGCGACCATCGCGCCGGCTCCCGCTTCCGAAGTTGGTCATCGGCCTTTGGCAATTGGAACTCTCCTTCCTTACCAATCCTTGAAGAACCGCGGACGCGCCTTCCCCTTCGCGCCGGGCGGGAGGAAGATCAACGCGCGCTCCTCGCCCTTCTGGGAATCGAGAAGCTGCTGCGCCTGCTGCGGAGTCATCTGGCCTTCGCGCGGCTTGGCCTGCGCGGGACTCGCCCCGCCGTCGGTGTCGCCGGGTTGCTCCTGCTTCTTGGAATCGCCTTCCTTCCCGTCCTTCGGCTGCTGCTGCGGCGGGTCCTGCTTGGGTTCGCCGGGTTGCTTCTGTTCCTGGTCCTGTTTGCCGGGCTGCTTCTGGTCGTCGCCTTTCTTCGGCTGATCCTGCTTGCCGTCCTTGGGCGGCTCCTGCTGCGGACCGGGTTTGTCGGGCTGTTTCTGTGAGTCGTCCTTTTTCTGTTCCTTGTCCTCGGGCTTGGATTTGGAGTCCTTTTGCTGTTCCTGTTGTTGCTTGAATTGCTCGAGCTTTTTCTTCACGAAGTCGCGGTTGAACTCGGCGTCCTTGTCCTTCGGGTTCATCGTGACCGCCTGCTCGAAGAGTTTCACGGAGGTTTCCCACGCCTCGATCTTCTTGTTCTGATCGAGCGGTTCGCCCGCGCGGTAAAACGTGTTGCCGAGGTTGTAGTAGCCGTTTTGCTGGAGCTGCGGGTCGGTGGAGCCGATGGAGGCGAGGAACTGGTTCGCCGCCTCGCCGAACTTTTGGGCCTGATACGCTGCCGCACCCGCATTGAAGGGCAGGCGCGCGTCCGCGGGTTTCTTCTCGCGCAGCCGCTGGTATTCCTTGAGCGCCGACTCGTAGCGGCCGGCCTCGTAGTCGCGCAAGGCGCTGGCCGTCGAGGCGGACGCGCCGTGCGGCCAGAAGCCCGCGAGCGCGAGCAGAACCACCGCGACCGTCGAACCGGCCCCCGTCGCGACGGCATCGGGTCGCACCGCATCGTCGCGCGTTGCGTTGCGCCGGGTGGTGGGTCGGTCGGGCAGGAACATTTCGATCAGCAGCAAAACAATCCCGAGCGCGAGCGGCCAGTAAAAACGCTCGTGATGCCGGCGCAGGAGCTTCGCCTCGAGGTCGGACTTGGGCAAGGGCGCGAGTCCCTTCTCGTAAAGCGTCTCGATGGTGTTCACGCCGCGGAGGTTCAGGTAGAAGCCCTGCGCCTCGCCGGCGACCTGCTGAAGCAGCGTCTCGTTGAGGCGGCTCTTGACGACGTTGCCGCTGTCGTCGCGCAGGAAGCCCGCCCTGCCCTTGTCGTCCGGCACGCGCAGCAGCTCGCCGTCTGGCGAGCCGATGCCGATGGTGAAGATGCGCAGCCCCTTCTCGTTCGCCTTTTTCGCGGCCTCGATCGCGCCGCCGTCGTGATCCTCTCCGTCGGTGAAGAGCACGAGGATCTTGTGGTTGTCGCTGTCGTCCTTGTAGGCCGTGAGCGCGGTCTGGATCGCCTCGGTGAGCGCGGTGCCGCCCTGCGGGATGATGGTCACACTGAGCGCGTCCACGCACTGCCGGAAGGCCGAGTCATCGAGCGTGAGCGGGCATTGGAGAAACGAGGAGCCGGCGAACGCAACCAGCGCGAGCCGGTCGTTCTTCGCGACCTTCATCAAGTCGAGCGCGGCGAGCTTCGCGCGGGCGAGGCGGTTGGGGCGGACGTCCTCCGCGAGCATCGAGTGCGACGTGTCGATCGCGACGACGATGTCCAGCCCGCGGTGCTTGACCTCCTCCCACGTGAAGCCCCACATCGGCCGGGCGAGCGCGAGCACGAGGCTGGCAACGGCCGCGACGAGCAGCGCGAGTTTGGCGAGCTGGCGCGCGTGCGAGACGCCGACCGTGAGGAAGTCGAGCAGCCGCGCGTGGACGAACATCGCCACGAGCCGCTGCTTGGTGCGCCAGGACCACCACAAGAAGAGCCCGAGCGCGGGCACAAGCAGCAGCAACCAAAGCAGATGGGGCGCGGCGAAGATCACGGCAGTTTCCTCCAGATGGTGTGGGCCAGCGCGAGTTCGAGCAGGAGCAGCGCGAGGCCGGTGCCGACGGGCCATTGCAGCAGCTCGCGGTAGCGCTGGTAGCGCTTCACCTCGACGGTCGTTTTCTCAAGCCGGTCGATTTCCGAATACACCTCCGACAGCGCGTTGAGGCTCGTCGCGCGGTAATACCGGCCGCCGGTCTTCTTCGAGATTTCCTTCAGCGTGTCCTCGTCGATGTCCACCGGAAGCTGCAGAAACTGCCGCCGCCCAAACGGGTCCGTGCGCGGCCACGGGGCGGTGCCGTGCGTGCCGATGCCGACGGTGTAAACCTTGACGCCCATCGTCTCGGCGACCTCGGCGGCGGTGAGCGGCGGAACCTTGCCGCTGTTGTTCTGGCCGTCGGTGAGGAGGATCACGATCTTGCTCTTGGACTTGAGCTCGCTGAGGCGGTTGAGCGCGGCGGTCAAGCCCGCGCCGATGGCGGTGCCTTCCTCGATGCCGCCGAATCCGAGCCGGTCGAGGTTCGCCAGCAGGAACTCGTGATCGAGCGTCAACGGCGCCGCGACGTAGGCGCGTCCCGCGAACGCGATCAGTCCAATCCGGTCGCCGGGCCGCATCTCGACAAACCGGCGCATCGTGGCCTTCGCGACGTAAAGGCGGTTGGTCTGCCGGCCGGCCTCGTCCTTGAAGTCCTCCGCCTCCATGCTGCGCGAAAGGTCAATGCAGCACACGATGTCGATGCCGCTGGCGCTGACCTTGGCCTCGCCCTCGCCGAGCCGCGGGCGCGCGAGCGCGATCACAAGCAACGCGAGCGCAAGCCACCGCAACCGTCTCAGCACGCGGCCCGCGCGCGAGTGGGTTGGCGCGGTGAGTCCCTGGACGAGCTCGACGGATGAAAAGAGAAAGGCCGCCGTGGGACCGGGGCGGCCCTTGAGCCACGCGAGCAACGGCAGCGCGAGCAGCAGCAACAGCAGCCAGGGATGGGCGAAGGAAAACGTCACGGCGTGGCGGGTTGCGGTTGGCGGGGCTCCGGTGCGGACTGAGGCGCGGTTTCATCCACCAGCCGGAGCGCGGCGGCGTGGAGGTCTTCGAGTTCGGGCCGCGCGGGTTCGTATCTCGCGAATTTCACCAGGTCGCAGCGGGACAGGAAATCTCCGAGGCTCAACTTCTGGCCGTCGGTGAGCCGGTCGGTGGCGCGGAGCTCGGCGAGGAATTCCTCGGTCGTGCGTTCCGGCGCGCGGAAGTCGAACCGCTCCTCGAGATACACGCGCGTGACCTCCGACACGGCGATGCAAAACAGCCGCGGGTCGCCCAGGAGCGCAAGCGCGTCGGCAAGCTTCGCCCGGGCGCGGACGTGCGGCGGCACGACCGGAAGGGGCGGCGCATGGAGCAGGCGCGGGACGAGCTTCCGCAACGCCTGGACGAGCAACGCCAGCGCGGCGAGCGCTGCCAGCGTCCAGCCGAGCCATGCCCATTCCCCCGGCACGTTGACGGGCGGGCGGATGCCGCGGATGTCCTCCGCGGCATTGGTGGTCGCGACGGCATTCGCAGGCGCGGGCCGGATGACAGCGGTGTTGGTGTCGGCCACGGAAGCGCTGGGAGTTTCGGGTTTCAGGTTTCGAGATCGCGCCGCGACCGGCGATCACACGCCGCGTCAAGGACGACGAGACTCTGGACTTTGAACTTGGAACTTTGAACTCAGAACTCTGGCCGTGAGACACCTCCGGGGCGGCCGTGTTCACTCAACCGCGCCGTCGGCGCCGCTCGCGGGTTTCGAAAAACCGGCCGAGCGCCGCCCCGTAAGGCTCGTCGGTGCGGAGCTGGATGGCGTCGATGCGGAGCGCGTTGAAGAGACGGCGCAACTCGACCTGCGCAAGCGCCTGCCGCTCGGCAAAGAGCTGGCGCTGACGCGCGTTGCCCGTGTTCACCTCGACCACCTCGCCGGTCTCGGCGTCCTTGAGCACGAGGCGGCCAAGCGCCGGCAGCTCCACTTCGTAACGGTCGGTGATCTGCACCGCCACGACATCGTGCCGCCGGTGCGACTGCCGGAGCGCGACCTGCGACGCGGCCGAGAGCGGCTCCGGCGGCGCGTCGATGCGCGGCGGTTTCGCCGCCTTGCCGAAACGCTGCGGCGACCGCGGTGGCTCGATGAAGTCGGACACGACGATCGCGATGGCCCGGTGGGAGCTGACACGCTGGAGGAAGTCGAGCGCGGCCTTGAGATCGGTGCCGCTGCGGCGCGGCTTGTGAAAGAGAATCTCGCGGATGACCCGCAGCACGTGGCGCCGGCCCTTGCGGGGCGGGATGAACTTCTCGATTTCCTCGGTGAAGAGGATGAGGCCGACCTTGTCGTTGTTGCGGATGGCGGAGAACGCGAGCACGGAGGCGATCTCGGCGGCGAGCTCGCGCTTGCTCTGTCCCGCGGAACCGAAGAGCCCGGAGCCGGAGAGGTCCACAAGAAGCATCACCGTCAGCTCGCGTTCCTCGACGAACTTCTTGATGAACGGGTGGTTCATGCGGGCGGTGACGTTCCAGTCAATGAACCGCACCTCGTCGCCGGGCTGATATTCGCGCACCTCGTCGAAGTTCATGCCCTGCCCCTTGAAGACGCTGTGATACTGGCCCGCGAGCGTCTCGGACACGAGCCGGTTCGTGCGGATCTCGATCTGGCGGATTTTCTTGAGCAGCTCGCGCGGGATCATCGGCCTTCAACCTGTTGACCATTGAATCGACGCTTTGCCACCGCTGAGTTTCCCGCCCTTAACAAACCCCTTCGTCTTGCCGCATTTCGGGCAAGCCCGTTCGCCTCCATTGACCCTTCCATAGGCGCTGACAATGAAAACTGTGTCACAAAGACGGCAACGGATAGCAATATTGTTGCCTTCCCAATCGAGGTCATCGCCGAGTTGATTAGGGTTTAGTTCGAGTGTGTTCATGTTGTTTCATGTTGTAGACTAACTCACGGCACCGGCAGTTCATCCAAAATCTTCTGCACGACGGTTTCGCTCATCTTGTCCTCGGCTGTCTTGAGCCGGTTAAAAGGGCACGGGCTGGCCATAGAGTCGTTCGTAGAGTCGTCGCTTCTGTTCCAGTGGCGTCAAATCGGTGGGCAGCGATGCCAGCACGACCGCGCGCGCCGCGTCGAACATCCGCACCCCCATCACGAAACGCTCCGATCCGGAGCGCGCCATCAATCGTTGGCGAACCAGATCGGCGATTTCTGGAGCCGTGTCCGTCATGGTGCAATCTCGTGCCACAGGCTAGTCGCGCCCAGTTCCTCCGTCCACTGCTCGATGTATGCGCGGTCGAAACCGGTGGAAACCAAGTTCTTCACGTCACGCAACTGAAGCTCGGAGTGCGAGTCCTTCGCCCAAAACAGTTTCGAGAGGATCAAGTCCTCCTTGCTGACGATCCACGTCTCGAAGTCCTCGATTTTGATCCGCTGGCGGCGGTTGAACTCCGCCAACCGATACGCGCTCTGCTTGCGCACGATGAAGTCCACTTTGATGACACTCTCGTTGTGGATGAGGTTGAAGAGGGATTCCCGCGCGATGGAGCTGTCCACCGCCTCGCGCGAGACGTAGTAGTCCGGGCTGAACACCTGCACCACCAGCGCCGCGTCCGCCGGGCGAAGCTCGACCACCACGTCAATATCCCGCGTCATGCGTGGCTGGGCGTAGTAGTTCATCGCCATCGAACCGGTGAGCATGTAGCCGATGCCCGCTCCCTCCAACCGGGCGGAGACGTCACGGACGATGTCGAGTTCGTTTTGCATGCCTCATCGGTCCGTTGCTTTCACGCTCACGGCACCGGAAGCTCATCCAGAATCTTCTGCACGACGTGCTCGCTGGTCTTGTCCTCGGCCTCGGCCTCGTAGGTGATGGCGACGCGGTGGCGGAGCACGTCCATGGCGATGCTCTTCACGTCTTGCGGCGTCACGTAGCCGCGCCCGTGCAGGAAGGCGTGGGCCTTGGCCGTGAGGGTCAGGGCGATGGTCGCGCGGGGCGAGGCGCCAAGCTGGATGAAGTCTTTCACGTTGATCTTGTATCTGCCGGGGTCGCGCGTGGCACACACGAGGTCCACGATGTAGTCCTTCACCTTGTCGTCCACGTAGAGTTCGTTGAGGACGGCGCGGGCGGCGAGGATGGATTTCGCGTCCACAACGGCGCTGGCCACGGGTTGTCCGCTGGTGCGGGCCATGAGGTCGAGGATCTGGCGCTCCTCGTCGCGGGCCGGGTAGCCGATCTTGAGCTTCAACATGAAGCGGTCCACCTGCGCCTCGGGCAGCGGATAGGTGCCTTCCTGCTCGATGGGATTCTGCGTGGCGAGCACGAGGAAGGGTTCCTCGAGCTTGAACGTGGTGTCGCCGATGGTGACCTGCTTTTCCTGCATGGCCTCGAGGAGCGCGCTCTGCACCTTGGCGGGGGCCCGGTTGATTTCGTCGGCGAGGATGAGGTTGGCGAAGATCGGCCCCTTGCGCGTGGTGAAGCCGCCGGACTGCGGGTTGTAAATCTGCGTGCCGATGACGTCCGCGGGGAGCATGTCGGGTGTGAACTGCAGGCGCGCGAACTTGACGCTGAGCGAAGCGGCGAGCGACTTGACGGAGAGCGTCTTGGCAAGGCCGGGCACGCCCTCGAGCAGCACATGGCCGTTGGCGAGCAGACCGATGACGAGCCGCTCGACGAGGTAGCGCTGGCCGACGATGACCTTGTTGATCTCGGTGAAGAGGGGCTGGACGAAGCCGCCGGCCTCGCGCACGGCGTCGTTGATGGCGCCGATGCCGGCGCTGTAGCCCGTGGGCGGGGGCGCGGCGGGCGGGAGGATCGGGGGCGGTGTGCTCATGCGCGTGCGATGTTAACGGCGGATGGACAGCGGGGGAAGCAATTGCGTTCAACGCGGGCGCGCGGGGAAAAAGTTTGAAACCCCCTTGCGCATCCGTGACGATTTCAGGGGTTGGCAACGGCATCCAACAAGTTTCTGCCAGGGTTGGTCGGGCACTTGAGGCGCATGGGGGCGCCCTACCTCGTGCTCGCCATTTCCGTCATTCCCACGGTCCTGACCTACCAGCGTGTGCGCGAGGCGGTGGAGAGCCGCGGGCGCGAGCGCTTCGACGCGGAAGTCGAGGCCATGACCGACGACCTGCGGGAGCGGCTCCGGCTTTGCGAGGCGCAGTTGCGCGCGCTTCGCGCGCTGTTCGCCACGGGCACGCCCGAAGCGGTCGCGTGGCGCAATTACATGGTGGCGATCGACCTGCCGCGCAACCTGCCGGGCATCCGCTCGCTCGGGTATGTCGAACGCGTGCCGGCGGCGGAGAAGGCGGCGCATCTCGAGCGCCAGCGGACGATCGTGCCGGGCTATCGCATCACGCCGGAGGGCGAGCGCGCGGAGTATTTCCCGACGGTGTATCCGAATTTGATCGAGGAACTGCTGCCGCAGGCGTTCGGCGAGGACATGAGCGCTGACCCGGTGTTGCGCGCGGCGATCGAGAAGAGCCGCGACTCGGGCGGAGCCTCGCTCAGCGGCCGAGTCGGTGTCATCGCCGGCACGAGCACAAATCGCGAGGCGGGCTTTGTTGTCTTCATGCCGGTCTACAAGAAGGACGCGCCTGTCGGCACGGTGGAGGAGCGTCGCGCGGCGCTGCAAGGCTCGGTGTTCGGCACGTTCGCGGTGGACAGGCCGCTGCTCGGGGTTTTCGGCCGTCGCGAGGTCCCGACGATCGATGTCGAGGTCTTTGACGGGGCGTTTGCCACGCCGGAGCATTCCATGCACGTCGAGCGTCGTCCGCCCCCGCCCGCGCCGGCTGCGGACGATGGGGCGCTGCGCACCCGTCGCACGATCCAGGCGCTGGACCAGGCGTGGACGCTGCGGTTCACGGCGCTGCCGGCGTTCGAGGCGGCGTCTCAAAGCCGGCTGCCGTTCGTCGTCCTGCTGGCGGGGTTTGGCGTCAACCTGCTGCTGTTCCTCATCACGTGGTCGCAGTCGCACGCGAAGTTCCGCGCGATCCAGCTCTCCGACGACCTTCGCCGACTGCAGGAGCGCGACCGCCTGCTCGAGCGCGCCACGAACGACGCCATCTGGGACTGGAATTTCGAGACCAGCCAGCTCTCGTGGAACGAGGCGGTGCAGCACATGTTCGGCTACGCGCCGCCCACCATCCGGCCCCACATGGACTGGTGGAAGGAGCGCCTGCATCCCGACGACCGCCGCCGCATCCTCAACGGCCGCGACATGGCCATCCAGACCGGCGGCGAATTCTGGGCCGATGAATATCGCTTCCGCAAGGGCGACGGTTCGTTCGCGGACGTGATCGATCGCGGCTACATCATCCACAACAAGCAGGGCGTCCCCGTGCGCATGATCGGCTCGATGGTCGACGTCACCGGCCGCAAGGAAGCCGAGGAGGCGCGCCTGCGTTCCGAGCGCAAACTCGCGCTGCACGTCGAGCAGACGCCGCTGGCGGTCATCGAGTGGAACCTGGATTTCCAAGTCACCGACTGGAACCCGGCGGCGGAGCGCATCTTCGGCTACACCGACCGCGAGGCGATCGGGCGGCACGCGTTCGATCTCGTCGTGCCCGACCAGGCCCGCGCCCCGGTGAAACGCCTCTGGGAGGAACTCCTCTCGCCGCCCGCGAAGGGCGCGTCCGAGGCCGGTGCGCGCGGGACCGGCCGCCGCAGCGTCAACGAGAACATCACCAAGGACGGCCGCCTGATCATCTGCGAATGGTATAACACGCCGCTCATCGACAAGAGCGGGCAGATTGTCGGCGTCGCGTCGCTCGCGCTCGACGTCACCGCCAACAAACGCGTCGAGGCCGCCCTCGCCGCGGAGACCGAGCGCCTCGCCGTCACGCTGCGTTCCATCGCGGAGGCGGTGATGGTCACCGACATCACGGGCCGCGTCATCCTCGTCAACAAGATGGCCGAGCACCTCACGCACGCCAAGCAGGCCGACGTGATGGGGCGTTCCCTCGGCGACGTGTTTCGAATCCTCGCCGTCAAGACACGCCAGCCGGAGGAGAACCCCGTCGCGAAAGTGCTCGAGGCCGGGGGCGTGCTCGAACTGAACAACCGCGTCGCGTTGCTCCAGCAGGACACCGCCGAACTCACCATCGCGTATTCCTGTTCTCCGGTGGTGAACGCGGCCAACAAGATCATCGGCACGGTCCTGGTCTTCCGCGACATCACCACCGAGCAGCGCACGACCGAGGAATTGCTCAAGGCCAGCAAGCTCGAGTCCGTCGGCGTGCTCGCCGGCGGCATCGCGCACGACTTCAACAACATCATGACCGCCGTCATCGGCAACCTCTCGCTGGCCAAGCTCTACTGC
>VHCN01000062.1 GCA_016871675.1 Verrucomicrobiota bacterium | reverse complement strand
GCAGGCATGCGCCGCCGTCGGCCAGTCGCGGCTGATGACCACTTACGAGCGGCTCTTCGAGTCGTTCGGCCTCCACGTCGCGCAGGTCCTCCTCACGCACGACGACCTCGAGCACCACGACCGCCATCTCAACGCGCGCAACACGCTTTGCACGCTGCTCGACCGCGGCGTCATCCCGGTCATCAACGAGAACGACGCCGTCTCGACCACCGAGCTCAAGTTCGGCGACAATGACCGGTTGTCCGCGCTCGTGGCCTCGTTGTTGCCCGCGGACCTGCTCATCATCCTCACCACGGTGGACGGCGTGGTTGCGAACTTCGGCAAGCCCCACGCGCGCACGCTCGCGCTGGTGGAGGCAATCGATCCCGCGCTCGAGAAGCTCGCCGGGGGCACGGCGAGCGCGACGGCCGTGGGCGGCATGACCGCAAAAATCCAGGCCGCAAAGATCGCGATGCGGTCCGGCATCCCGCTGGTGATCGCCTCCGGCCGCAAGCCTTCTGTGATCGCGGATGTCCTCGGCGGCGCCGAGGAGGGCACACTGTTTGTTCCGAAGCCCAACAAGCTGAAGGGGCGCAAGCGCTGGATTGCCTTCTTTCACCATCCGAAGGGCACGCTGTTCGTGGACGACGGCGCCAAGCGCGCGGTGCGCGAGAAGGGCCGCAGTCTGCTGCCGCCCGGCGTCGCGCGGTGCGAGGGGGAGTTCGCCGCCGGGGACGTGGTGCGCATCTGCGATCCCGACGGTCTTGAATTCGCCCGAGGCATCAGCGCGTTCACCGCGGCGCAGGTGCGCGCGAAGGAGCGTCCGCGCGCCGAACTCGTGCATCGCGACGACTTGGTGGTCCTCTGATCCCGCCCGCCCCTCCGGCGCGGAGAAACCGCCGGTCACTTCGGCCAGAAGCGCAGCCAGAGGCGCTGGGGCGGTTCGAGCAGGACGTCGCGCAACAGGACCTCGACACTCGCCGCCTTCGGTTCGTCCAACCGCCGGCACAAGGCGAGTGTCGCGAGGCTCACGGCCAGCACGCCGGCGAAGAAGAGCGCGTAGCGATTCCATTCCAACCCCAGCGCGTCGAAGCGGCGCGAGCCGATGGCGTCGATCAACAATCCCCACAGCACCGGCGCGAGGCCGAGCGTGAGGCTCGCGACGACTGAGAAGAGGGCGAAGAAATGGCTTCGCCCCATCGCCGGCATGATCGCCATCGCGAGCCGCACGTTGGCCATGCCGCACATCGAGCCGCACAGTCCCATGAAGAAGTGCAGGGTGAGCAGCAGGGCGGTGTTCGCCGGGACCGCGCGGCCGGCGAGCGCGATCCAGCCCGCCGCAAGGGCGAGCCACAAGAGCAGCGACGCGGTGATCACGGGCTTGCTGCCGAGGCGGTCCATGCGCGCGCCGAGAATCCACAGGCTGCTCAGTCCGCCGACGAATGCCGCGCTCGTCACGAGCAGCACGCGGCCTTCGACGAGGCCCGCCTCCGCCTTGAGCCAGGCGACCGTGAACGCGCCGGTGCCGCCGTAGGCCACCGCCCACGCCACGTTGAACGCGAGCAGCTTTCGAAACGGCGGGAACGCGGCAATCGCGCGCCACGGCACCGGTTCGGCGGATGCCCGCGCCTCGTCGGGCGCCTGCGTCTCGGGGATGCGCTTGAGGAACACGAGGCTGGTCGCGCCCATCACCGCGCTGAACACAAACATGAGCGAAAAATGCCACCACGTCGGCTCGCCACCGAGCGCGACGGCCGAGACCAGCACGCAGATGAAGCTCGCGAAGTTCACGAAGAACGCATCGCGCGCGAGATACCAGCCGCGCACCTCGGCGGGGACCATCGAGGAAATCCACGGCAGCCACGCCGCGCTCGAGATGCCGCGCGAGAGGTTGAAGGCGAAGAGCAGCGCGAGCAGCAGCGCGAGCTGCGTCGGCTTGTCGAGGAATTTCCCCGCCGGCGGCACAAGCGCCATGCCGAAGATGAAGAGCGTGCGCGTGCCCCAGCCCGCATACACGAAGCGCTTGTAGCCCGCGCGCGCGACGTGCCTCGCCGCGGGAATCTGGAAGATCACCAGCAGCGGCATCATGCCCACGATGAGCCCGAGCACCGTCGCGCTCGCGCCGAGCGACTTTGCGTAGAGCACCATCGGGCTGCCGACGACGATGGGAAAGGACAGCGCGTTGAATCCCGCGAACCAAAACGCGTTGTTCAATCCCGGCGGAAGCGAAGCCTTGTCCGGCGAAGCGCTCATCGTGCCCCGTGGGGCGCGTGCATTTGAGGGCAGCGTGTCCGCGGGCACAAGTGCGTTGTGGCTGCGCCGCGCCAGCCGGGGGTGCGGCGTTGTGGAATCCGTTTGCCATCCGGGCGGCTTCCCTGTAGCGGAGGCGGATGAACGGCATGAACGACCGCCCGCGCCAGCCCCGTCGGCCTGTGGCCGCGCGTCATTCCACGCCGTCGCGGCCGCCGCCGCCGGGCAGCGAGTCGTGGCGCACGCCGTGGGTGCAGATGAAATACTACAGTTTTCACCCCTGCATCTTCCCCGCGATGATTCGCGCGGCGTCGCCGGACGCCGAGCCGGGACAATTCGTGCACGTGTATGACAAGGACGGGCAACCCTTCGGCCAGGCGCTCTACAATCCGCACGCGCGCGTGCCGCTGCGCGTGCTGCACCACGGCACGGAGCCGGTCGGCGAGGAGCACCTCGCGGCGCTGCTGGACCGCGCGCTCGACCTGCGGCTTGGCTTGTTCACGCTGCCGGCCATCACGGATTCATTCCGGGTGGTGCACTCGGACGGCGACGGCTTGAGCGGGCTGGTGGTGGACAAGTTCGCCGACGTGCTCGCGGTCGAGGTCCACAGCCTCGGCATTTTCCAGCGGCTGCCCGGGTGGCTGCCGCGGCTCCATGCGCGGCTCGGCACGAAGCGCACGGTGGTGACGGTGGATTCCGAGGTCGCGAACATCGAGCGCATCGAGCCGACGGCGCGGTTGAGCGACGATGTCACGTCGGTCCGCATCATGGAGCACGGCGTGCGGTTCGAGGTGAACTTGAAGGAGGGCCACAAGACGGGGTTCTTCTGCGACCAGCGCGAGAACCGGCGGCGCTTCGCCCCGCTCGTGAAGGACGCGCGCGTGCTGGACTTGTGCTGTTACACGGGCGGCTTCGCCATCACCGCGGCGCTGCGCGGTGGCGCGAAGGAAACCGTGGGCGTGGACCTGGACGAGAAGGCGATCGCGCAGGCGAGGCGCAACGCGAACCTCAACCAGGTCAGCCCCGCGCACTCGACGTGGGCGCATTGCGACGCGTTTTCGTTCGCACGCCAGATGCAGAAGAACGGGGAGAAGTTTGACGCGGTGGTGGTGGACCCGCCGAAGTTTATGGCGAGCCGGGACACGGCGCACGAGGACCGGTGGCGCTACGAGGACTTGAACGGGCTGGCGATGTCGGTCGCGCGGCCCGGTGCCGTGATCGTCACATGCTCGTGCTCGGGCCTGCTCACGCCGGAGGATTTCGAGCAGATTATCCACAAGGCCGCGCACCGGCTTTCGCGGCGGCTGCAGATCTTCGACCGCACGGGCGCGGGGCCGGACCATCCCGTGATGTCCAACTGTCCCGAGAGCCATTACCTGAAGGTGATCTGGGGCCGCGTCTGGTGAGCGCGGCGCGGCGGCGTCACCCGGGCTTTCCGCGCGCGAAGATCGAGCGGATGACGTCCTCGATCGGGACCTCCTCGATGTCGATGTCCTTCACGGACAGCTCGTCGAAGAGCGCCTTGCACACGGGCACCACGCGGTCGCGTTTCACCTTGAGCTTCACGCCGGCGGGCGTGCGCTCGACGACCTCGCCAAACTTCTCAAGCGACTGCGGCGCGCGCGCCCCGGCGCCGTCGCACTGAATCGTCACGAGTTTGAAGTCGGCGAACCGGTCGAGCACCTCGCCGAGGCGGCCGTCGAAGAAAATCCGGCCGTGGTCGATGATGATGACGCGGTCGCAGAGGGCCTCGATGTCCGCCATGTAGTGGCTCGTGAGGAGCATCGTGGTGCGGCGGGCCTTGTTGTGGGCGCGGAGGAACTCGCGGACCTTTTGCTGCGAGACGACGTCCAGCCCGATCGTCGGCTCGTCGAGCAGCAGCACCCTCGGCTCGTGGAGGAGCGCGGCGGTGAGCTCGAACTTCATCCGTTCGCCGAGTGAAAGCTCGCGGACCATCACGTCGAGCTTGTCCTTCACATCGAGCAGCGCGGTGAGCTCGGCGACAGTCCGCTCGAAGCGCGCGCGCTCGATGCCGTAGATTTTCGCGTTGAGTTCGAGCGACTCGCGCGCGGGCAGGTCCCACCAGAGCTGGTTCTTCTGGCCGAGCAGCAGCGCGAACTGCCTGCGGTAGCCGTCGTCGCGTTCCCACGGCACGTAGCCGAGCACGCGCGCGGTGCCGGCCGTGGGATGCAGCAGGCCCGCGAGCATCTTGAGCGTGGTCGTCTTGCCCGCGCCGTTCGGGCCGAGGAAGCCGACCAGCTCGCCCTCCTCGATGCGGAAGCCCACGTCGCGCGCGGCGTCCACCGTCTCGAAGGTGCGGTGAAAGAGCCCCTTGATCGCGCCCTTGATGCCGGGCTGCTTCTTGTAAGTGCGAAACGTCTTCGTGAGGCCGGAGACTTCAATGACGGGCACGGGCGGAGAATCGGCATTCGCGGCGCGGGATTCAAGCGTCGCGCCGCCTGCTCAACGTCCTCCCCAAGCCCGTCGCCGGCCGGCTCAAGGATGGCGTCACCACCATCGCGGACATTTTCCCCGGTGTGACCGTGGTGTTCGCGGATGTCGTCGGGTTCACCGAACTTTCCAGCCTGCCCCCGCCCGAGGAAGTCGTCCGGATGCTCAACGAGATGTCCCCGCGGTTCGACCACCTTGCCGCCGGGCTCAAGATCGAGAAGATCAAGATGATCGGCGACGCCTGCATGGCCGTCGGCGGGGTGCCCGTCGCGCTCGAGGACCACGCGGGCGCGTCTGCGGAGCTCGCGCTCCGGATGCAGGAGGAGGTCGAGTGTATCAACGAGGAACGCGGCGCGAACGTGCGGCTGCGCATCGGCTTGAACACGGGGCCGGGGTGGCGTGAGACAAGGCAGCGCCGGGCGCAGGGCGTGGGGACTCGCGGCTGCGCCCGGGCTGGAGTGCCCCGCCGGTGAGCGCCGGTTCGGGGCGGACAATGGGAGTTAGTTTGCGACCACCTCCTTTCGTTCCGTGAGGATTCCCCAAGGACAATCAGGATCCCGCAGGCGCGGGACCGACCATGCCTTCGCGAAGCCAATCATGCTTTCCTTCGAGCAAGTCCTGGGCGAGGCGGTAGCTTTCCCGGTCCGTGTTCTTCGCAATGCCCGCGAAGTGCCGCGCGATGCGCAACCGCGCGCTGCGGCCGAAGTAATCCGCCATCTGCACGAGCGAGTCCTTCTCGGCGTCGGTCGCGGCGCGGGCGCGCATCGCGTGCGCCCGGGCGCACGTGGCGCTGATGGCGAAGAGTTCCGTGCCGATGTCCACGAAGCGGCCGAGCAGCACCTGCTGGCGCTCGAGTTTCGGCCCGAACTTCGCCATCGCGTGGAAGAGCGAGCGGGCGAGGCGGCGCGCGGTGCGCCTGGCGTAACGCAGGTGCCTGGCGAGCGCGGGATGCACGTCGCCGCCGGCTCCCGCGAATGGAAGCCACTGCTTCGGATACCACGCGGCGTAGAACAGGCCGGCCTTGAGCGCGGCCTGCGCGCGGACGCCGAGCGGGAGCTGGGAGTTGAGCGCGGCGCCGGCGACCTTGAGGTGCGGGTCGAGCGCCTCGCGCGCGATGAACAGCCGCATAATTTCACTGCTGCCCTCGAAGATGGTGTTGATCCGCGCGTCGCGGAGCATGCGCTCGACGGGGACGGGTTCGTCACCGCGCGCCTTGAGTGACTGCGCGGTTTCATAGCCGCGCCCGCCGCGGATTTGCATGGTCTCGTCGGCGATTTCCCAGCCGCGCTCGGTGCCCCACAGCTTGCACATCGCGGCTTCGAGCCGGATGTCGGCCTTCTTGTCCTTGTCCACGAGGCTTGCGGTGTAAAGCGTCATGGATTCCATCGCGAAGGTGTTCGCGGCGATGCGGGCGATCTTGTCAGCGATGGCGGCGTGCTTGCCGATGTTCGCACCCCATTGCACGCGCTCGCGGGCCCACTTGGTCACCCATTCGAGGCAGCGCTTGCTCATGCCGACGCACGCGGCGGGCAGGGTGAGGCGGCCGGTGTTGAGCGTGGAGAGCGCGACTTTCAGGCCCTTGCCCTCGGCGAGGATGATGTTCTGGCGCGGGACCTTGACGTTGGTGAAGCGCACGACGCCGTTGTAAAGCGCCTTGAGGCCCATGAATCGGCAGCGGTGCATGATCTCGACGCCGGGCGTGTCCATCTCGACGATGAACGCGGTGACTTGGTCGCGCGGCTTGCCTTTGACGACGGCGGGCGGGGTCTTGGCCATGACGACGATGACGCTGGCCTTGGTGCCGTTGGTGCACCAGAGCTTCTCGCCGTTGATGATGAAGTGCTGGCCGTCGGCGGTGGGCACGGCGTTTGTGGACATCTTCGCCGGGTCGGAGCCTACGGCGGGTTCGGTGAGCGCGAACGCGGAGATTTCGCCCTTCGCGAAGCGCGGCAGATACTTTTCCTTCTGCTCCTCCGTGCCGAAGAGAATGAGCGGCTGTGGCACGCCGATGGACTGGTGCGCGGAGATGAGCGCGGTGAGGTTGCCGCAATGGCCCGCGAGCATCATCGCGGCGCGGCAGTAGTTGGTCTGCGAGAGGCCGAGGCCGCCGTAGGCCGGCGAGATTTTGATGGCGAAGGCGCCCATGCGGCCGAGCTCGGCGATGACGTCGTCGGGGATTTCGCCGGTGCGGTCAATCTCATCGGGATCCACGCGGTCGCGGAGGAACTTGTCGAGGCGCTGGAGGAAGGCGTCGCCCTGGTCGCGGTCCTCGTGCGTCTGCTGCGGGAAGGGCAGCATGCGGTCGAGATCACAGCGGCCCATGAAAAGGTCCTGGGCGAAGCTGCCCTTTTCGGACGCGGCGTCGCGGGCGGCCTCGGTCATTTCGAGCGCGGCGCGCTGGCCTGCGTTCATCTTCGACGTGTCGATCAGTCCCGCGGCTGCGGGATCGTCATGGGGTTTCACGTGCGGTTGGACTTCGGGTTCCTTGAGCGCGTTCATGTCAGCCTCCGTCGGATGTGGAGCGCCGGTCTCCGACCCGGCGCGCGCCGGTTGGATCGGTGGGTGGCGCCGGGTCGGAGATCGGCGCGACGTTGGTGAAGTTGAAGGAGAAACGAACGGGGTTGGCGTCCGGCTCGGTGCCGGGCGGCACGGTCAAGCGGCCCCGTCGGGCCACCCGCCATTGTTCAGCCGCGTTCATAGAATCGGCCGCCAAAGACGGCCATGTTTTGCAGCAACGGGCACGGGAGGTAGCGCTTGGCTCCGGCGTCCACGAGGCGGTTCATTTCATCCACCATCTTGCTCATGCCGGCGGAGTCGCCGTAGCGCAGCGGACCGCCGCGGAACGGCGCGAAGCCCGTGCCCATGATCATGCCGAAGTCCACGTCCTCGGGCTCCGACACGACCTGGTCCTCGAGGCAGCGCGCGGCTTCGTTGACCATGAGCAGCACCATGCGGCGCTGGAGTTCCTCGCGGGACAGCCGGCGCGCGGTGTCCGCCAGCCGAAACTCGTTGATGGCGTGATTGGGGGTCGCGTCCTTCCCGTCGTGCGTGAAAAATCCGTGGCCGGATTTGCGGCCGAGCCAGCCGCGCTCGATCATGCGCTCGAGCACGGCCGGCGTCTCGAGACGGTCGGCGTAATGCCCCACGAGCGTGTCGGCGACGTGCTTCGAAATGTCCGCGCCCACTTCGTCGATGAGCCGCAGCGGTCCCATCGGCATGCCGAAATCGAGCATCGCGGAATCAATGTCCTCGACGCGCGCGCCGGCCTCGAAGAGGTGGCCGGCTTCGATGAGATACGGCATGAGGATGCGGTTGACGAGGAAGCCCGGGCTGTCCTTGACGAGCACGGGCAGCTTGCCGATCTGTTGAACGAACCGCAGGGTGCGGCGCAACACCTCGGGATGCGTCTGCCGCGCATAGACCACCTCCACGAGTTGCATGCGGTGGACGGGGTTGAAGAAGTGCAGGCCGACGACGCGATCCGGGTGCGCCGTGGCCGACGCAATCTCGGAGATGGAAAGCGCCGAGGTGTTGGTGGCGAGAATCGTGTCCGGGCCCGCCTGCTCGTCGAGTTGCCGGAAGAGTTGTTGCTTGAGCGGCATCTTCTCGCCGGCCGCCTCGATGACGAGGTCCGTGCTTGCCAGCGGCGCGTTGAACGCGGCGGGATAGATGCGGTCCATCGCGGCGCGCGCCTCGACCTGTGTGAGGGTGTGGCGCTCGACGGCTTGCGCGAGGAGTTTGGAGATGGAGCTGACGCCCTTGCCGACGGCGTCAGCGTTGATGTCGCGGAGGATCACCGGGAGCCCGCGGGTCGCGAGCCACTGGGCAATGCCGGAGCCCATCACGCCCGCGCCGATCACGGCCGCGCGCCGGATGCTGGAGGCGGACTCGTATCGCGGCCGAGCCGGGGCGGCTGTCGTCGAGACGTGTGCGGGCGTGACGGCAAGTTTCTTGGAGCGTTCCTGGAGGAAGAAGCCGCGGACGAGATTCCGGCATGCAGGCGTCTGCGCCAGCTTGAGGAAGGTCTCGACCTCGAGCGCAAGCGACTTCTCGACGGTCTTGGAGATGCCGTCGGTGATCATCTCGAGCGCCTGCGTCACGGCGGGATAGTGGCCGCGGGTCCGGCGCGAGAGTTTCGGATGCATCCACATGGAGATCGCGGCGGCGGTGAGCGCGTTGTCCGTCGCGGACAGGCGGAGTGAAGGAGTCCGGTTCTTCAGTGAGAGCCCGCGATCGAGGATCCGGCGTTTCGCGATGTCCACGAGGTATTGCTTCGGCGCCAGTTCGTCCACGAGGCCGCGCTTGAGCGCGACGGGAGCGGCGAGGGACTTGCCTGCGAGAATCACGTCGAGCGCTGCGGGCAGGCCGATCAGCCGCGGCAGGCGCGTGGAACCACCCCACGCCGGGATGACGCCGAGTTGCGTCTCGGGCAGGCCTAGCTTCGTGGCCCGGTCCGGCGAGGCGATGCGCCAGTCGCAGGCGAGCGCGACCTCGAATCCGCCGCCGAGCGTCGCCCCGTGCATCGCAGCCACGGTCGGGATTGGCAATGACGCGAGCCGGCTGAACGTGCGCTGGCCGAACTCGATCATGGCGCGCAAGTCGCCAGGCGAATGCTCGACGGCGTCCGCGATGGCCTTGAGGTCGGCGCCGGCGATGAAGATGGAGGGCTTGGCGCTGGCGAGGATGACGCCCTTGAGTTCCGGTGTGGACCGGATGAAGTTGAGCTGGTCGTTGAGTTCCTTGAGTGTCGTGCGGTCGAAGATGTTGGCGGAACTGTCGGGGTTGTCGAACGTAAGGATGCAGACTTGGTCCGGGGTGACTTCGCGGACGATGTAGGGGCAAGGCGGCTCGGGCGCGTCGGGTGTGGACGGCGACGGTTGTGGCTTGGGCGTCTTGTCGCGACGCTTGTAGAAGCCGGTGTCGGACCGGAGGAAATCGGTGTTCATAGTTTCTCCAGCCAGATTGCAGCGCCTTGTCCGCCTCCGATGCACAAGGAGACAAGCGCGCGGCGGGCGTTGCGGCGGCGCAGTTCGCGGACGGCGGTGAGGATGAGCCGCGCGCCGGTCGAGCCGACGGGATGGCCGAGCGCAATCGCGCCGCCGTTCAGATTCAGGCGTTCGCGCGGGATGGCGCCAAGCGCTGTGTCGCGGTTGAGCATCTTGCGCGCGAACTTCGCAGACTCGGCGGCCTTCAGGCAGCCAAGCACCTGCGCGGCGAAAGCCTCGTTGATTTCAATGACATCGGCGTCGGCAATCGAAAGGCCCGACTGTGCCTCGGCGCGCGCGATGGCAAACACGGGGCCGAGCCCCATGCGGGCCGGGTCGCAGCCCGCGTAGGCGTAGGCAGTCATCGCGGCGAGCGGTTCGAGCCCGAGCGCCTGCGCGCGCGATTCGCTCATCACGAGCAGCGCGACCGCGCCGTCGGTGATCTGTGAGGCGTTGCCCGCGGTGACGCTGCCGGTCTTGCGATCGAAGACGGGCTTGAGTTTGGAAAGCGCTTCGAGTGATTGCTCGGGGCGGACGCCGTTGTCGGCCGTAAACGTCTTGCCCTTCGCAAAGACCGGAGCGATTTCGCCCGCGAGCTTGTCCTTGGCCGCCGCGGCTCGCTGGTGCGAAACGAGGGCGAATTCGTCCTGCTCGTCGCGGGTGATGCCAAAGTCGCGCGCGATCACCTCGGCGGTTTCGCCCATGTTCATGCCGCAGACGGGGTCGGAAAGTCCGAGTTGCAGGCCGCTGCGCGGCTGGAAATCGGCGAGCCGGAACTTGGACAACGCCGCGAGACGCTGCCCGAGCGACGTGGCCCGCGAGAGCGCGGCAAACTTCTTCGCGGCGGATTGCGTGTAGAAGAGGGGCACTTGCGACATGCTCTCCGCGCCGCCGACGATGAACACGGAGCCGCGGCCGGCGGACATTTTTTCGAACGCCTGGGTGAAGGCCTCGAAGCCGGAGGCGCAGTTGCGGTGGACGGTGACCGCGGGCACCCGCTCGGGGATGCCGGCGCGCAGGGCGATGACGCGGGCGATGTTCGAGGTGTCGGCCGGTTGTGAAACGCACCCGAAGATGACCTCGTCGATGATCGCGGGGTCGAGCGCGGCGTGGGTGAGGAGCGTGTTGACGGCGACGCGGCCAAGCTCGTCGGGCGCGAGCGACGCGAGGTCGGTGCCGATCTTGCAGAAGGGCGTGCGAACTCCGTCAATCAGGACAAGCCGGTCGGTGGTCATGCAGTCTCCTTCATCTGGGGCCTAGTCTGTCCAGCCTTCGGACGGTGGTCAACGAGTTTGCTTTCTTTGAGCTGCGTGCCCACGCCCTGCAGGTCGCGCATCGCCTCGCCGGTGTGGAACTCGATGCGGTTCGGGCGGACTTCGGTGTGCGCGGCGAAACGGCTGTTGAGTTCGCGCACGAGCGTGGATTCGTCGGCGCCGTTCAGTTTCTGCACGTGGAGGATGAGTTCGTCCACTTCGAGCGGGTCGTCGTGGGTCTTTCGCAACTCGAGCTGCCAGGCGCCGACGAGCGGGGCGTCGTCGAGCACGTGCTCGAGTTCGTTGAAGTCCACGAGTGTGCCCTTGATCTTGTCGAGGCGCATTTCCTTCACTTCGGCGGTGCGCGAAATGCGGCCGAGCAGGCGCGGGACGACACGTCCGCAATGCGGGCATGGTGCGTAGGTGAGCCCGCCATCGATGCAGTCGCCCGTGCGATAGCGGAGCACGACGGTGCCACGGGCGTCGAGGGGGGTGAATACCAGTTCGCCGGGGTGGCCATCGGGAACCGGCTCGCCCGTCTTCGGGTCCACGACTTCGAATATTCCGAGGTCGGGATAGAGGTGGTAACCGCTGGGTTCGGCATCCGCGGGGGTCGGGCACTCGGCCCACGCCATCTTCGCCTCGGTGAAACCGTAGGTGGTGACGATGTCCACGTTGGGCGAGCCTAGTTTCGCGGCGAGGAATGTGAGCTTCCGCCGCATGCCTTCGGGGACTTTTTCGCCACCGAGGACGATGCGTTTGAGATTCTCCCAGTGGACGGTTTCATCCACCGCCTGCTGCAGGACGTGGTAGGTGAATGTTGGCATGCCGATGAGAATGTCGGGCTGGAGCTTCCGGATGAATCGAATCTGTCCCTCGGTGCCCATGACCTTGCCGCCGCCGCTGCTGAGGGTGAGCACGCCAAACGTGGTGCCGCCAAAGAACGTCTGCCAGAACGCGAGATGCGGCGCGTAGGGAAACATGTTCAGCAGGCGGAACTCGGATCGCGCGCCGCAGACTTGGAAGAGCCGGTCGCCGGTGACTTGAAGATTCGCGAGGTCGTGCTGCGTGAAGAGAAACGGGATCGGGTCGGCCGAACGCCCCGTCGTGCTCGTCATGAAAATCGGCCGAAACTCCGACTCGAAGCCGCGCTTGACCACATCGCGCCCGAAAACCAGCGCCCGCAGCAGCGTGGAAGGCCGCCGCCGCAGCACCTTCTCGTCTGGCACGATGATGAACTCACGGGAGCGTTGCGGTTGTTCGGGCGTGTTGAGGAGGTCGGCCTTCGAGCTGAACGGAACCCGGCGGAGGTCGTCGAGCGTCCGAACCTGCGCGGGATCGAGCCCCTGCGCGGCGAAGACGCGCCGGTAATGCGGTGAGAATGGAACAACCACGTCGGTGAGGAAACGCCGCAGCTTGGCGGCCTGCATCGCCCGGACTTCCCGTTCAGGCAGCCGCTGCCACTGTGTGGCTGAGGACATGGGGTTCATCGGTTTGGAGGGTTGGGGGCCGGCGGGTCAGGGCAAGGATTGCGGCCAGCTGCTCGGTCGCCACGCGACGGCCAAGCGCGACGTATCGGGAGGCGCTCTTGAAGTCGTGCCAGGACGCATCGCACGCGACCGGCCGCAAGACCACATCCGCCGAGCGGCAGGCTTCCTCGGCGTTTCGGATTTGCGCGCCGAGGATGCTGCGCTGGATGACGTCGAGGATGTTGCCGTCGGCGAAGTAGTTCAGTTGCTGATTGAGATAGCGAAGCGGCGAGATGCGGGCTGACGCGCCGTCGGCGAGTTCTCGCTGGCGCTCGCGACTGCAACGCAGGACCGCAGGAGTCGGGATGACGTTGACGGCGATGATCTTCTCGATGCCCGCCTCGCGAAGCACATCCACCGGGACGGGGTCCGAGACGCCGCCGTCGATGTATTGTTCGCCATCGATTTCGACCGGCACGCATGCGCCTGGAATCGCGCAACTCGCATGGACGGCCCGTGCGACTTCGCCGGACGAGAACACGCAACGCTCGAGCGTCTCCAAATTGGTCGCCACGGCGCGGAAAGCGCGGGGCAGTTCTTCGAAGTGCACCGAACCGATGGACCGCATCAGTCGTTGCTTGACGCCCAAGCCCCGCATGAATCCCTGCCTCGGCGGGAAGACTGGATCGATCAACGACCACATGTTGCCGGGACGCTCGAGTTCGAGGGCTTTCTCCACGAGGAACGACGCAGGATGCCCGCTGGCCCAAAGCGTGCCGACATAGGCTCCCATGCTCGTGCCGGCGACCAAGTCGACTTCGATCCCGTTTTCTTCCAGCACTTGAAAAACTCCAACGTGGGCCAAGCCCTTCGCCGCGCCCGCAGACAGCGCGAGCCCGACACGGCATCGGCCGGCCTCCCGGGCAAGCCGGCGCACGTCGCGCCCGAACGATTCGCTCGCACCCCCCGCACTCGCTCGACGCGCACCTCGGACTTGTGCATGCACTCGTGTGCCGATGTCACGGGACAATTGCGCGAGCAAACCTGGTTCAACGGAGTCCTCGTCGAAACACGCGACGGGCATGAGGGTCACGCTCGTCGCGGGATTCTCATCGCGAATCGTGGCCGCCAGTCGACTGAAGCGCGCGGTGCTGTCCGCGTTCGGATCGAGCAACGCCCACGCGAGGTCGGACCGGATGATCCCCTCGGTCAGCAATCTGGCTGGGATTTCCGAATCCAAATGAAGGATCACAAACCGGAAGTGCCGGGCGCAGTGGCCAATGAACGACGCGAGGTAGTTCCTTTGGAGCGGTTCGTCCGAAACTCTCACGCACAGCCGTTCGGCGCCTCCTGCCGTTTGCTGAACGTACTCGGCGAAGGCAAAGTGCTCGCTCCACGAAGTCTGATGCACTGTCCAAGATCGCAGCGGCACACCGGCGTCCGACATGACGATGTGGACGAGCAACACTCGTTGTCCGGTCTCGGCCCGGACGTTCTGGGCGAGTTGGTCAGCGAGGAAAGTCTCAGGAATGCGACACGAGAACGACGCCAGTGTGACAAGGCGGCCCATCTGAACCGAGGGTTGATAGGGGGATCGGGAAAGGCAGGAGAGTAGCTCGGATCGCCTGTAATCCGCCTCCGACCCTTCAGTTGGCCTGTTTGCGCTCATGTCCGCCTCGGGACGACGACGGAACGCTCAAGGCCTCTAACGACTGCGCTCAACGACTGATCGCACGATCGCGAAACGCTCTGATTGATCCATCGCCCATTGTCTCTGGTCGCAACCTAAGCCGCTTCCATGCCGTGTCAATGGTGCAACGCTTCCTTAGTTCTCTGGAGTGGGTTTTGCGGGTAGGCGGTGCCTTTCAAGTGATTCTTGCACCGGTGAACCTTCACGGTGACGTCGCCCCGTTTGATTTCCGAAGGCCACTTGGAAGGGGAAGAAGCGGCCGCTTTCATCGCCCGCATTGTCCCCCAAGGTCAGTCCATTCGAACAAAGCCGGAAAAGAGTGGCGGGAGCGGCGGGGCTCGAACCCGTAACCTCTGCCGTGACAGGGCAGCGCTCTAACCAATTGAGCTACGCCCCCGCGTCGGGGGCTGCAACCTAGGGAATGCCCCATTTCAAGTCAACGCGGATTTCCCGCATCCCGCATTCGTGGGGACTTCGCAAGCGCTGGATGGAGGCGGCAATGACGTCCTGATACGATGCGCGCGTGAAGTTGTCCGTTGTCATTCCCACGCTGAACGAAGCGGACGAACTCGCGGAGACTTTGCGCCGGGCGCGCGCGGTGCCGGAGGTGATCGAGGTGATCGTAGCGGACGGCGGCAGCACGGATGCGACGCGTGACATCGCCGCGCGAGCGGGCTGCTTTGTGACCGAAACGGCGCCGGGTCGCGGCGGGCAACTGCGCGCGGGCGTGGCGCTGGCGAAGGGCGACGTGGTGGTGTTGCTCCATGCGGACACGTGGCTGCCGGCGAGCGCGGGCGAAGCGATCGGCGCGGCGCTGTGCGATGCGCGGGTTGTGGCTGGAGGGTTTTACAAGGTGTTTCGCGAACCGCCGTCGTGGCTCGTGCGCGGGGCGCGGTTCAAGTGCTGGTGGCGCTGGCTCGTGGCGCGGCGCGTGATGGGTGACCAGGCGATGTTTGTCCGGCGCGACGCGCTCGAAGCCGTCGGTGGCGTGCCCGATGTGCCCCTGATGGAGGAGGTCGAGCTCTGCCGACGGCTGCGGGCGCGCGGGAGGCTCGCGCTTGCGGACGCGGTCGTGAGCACGTCGGCGCGGCGCTTCGCGAAGCGCGGCGTGCTGAGGACCTACTGGCTGATGTGGAGCGTGACGGTCCGCCATCTGTTGGGCACGCCTCCGCGCGAACTGGCGGCGATGTATCGGAAAGGGGAGCGGTGACCGCGGCTTGCGCGAGAGTGGCGTGCGGGCGCAAATTCACCGCACTCGTCATGAACACGAACTCCTCGGTCCCATCCATCGCGAACACGCCGGAGCCGCCCTACTTCGCAGTCATCTTCACTTCGATGCGCGCGGCCGGCGAAGACGACAGCTACGGCGCGATGGCGGCGCGCATGAACGAACTGGCGGCGCAACAGCCGGGATTCCTCGGCGTCGAGAGCGCGCGGGGCGCGAGAGGTGGTATTCAGCATTCCGCGTCCGCGTGGCGCGGGTCGAACGCGATTACGGGAAGTGACGTTCAGTGGAGCAATCGGAGGGAACCCCGTGGTTCGGAAAGTCAAAGATACTCCGCGGACTTCACCGGGAGGTGGCGGCGGATTTTCTTGTGCTGATAGCCGAAGCCGGGGCCTTGGATGGAACTCAAGTCGAGTTTCCCGGCGCGCCGCTGGTAAAGGCCGGGGTGGATTTTCGCCTCCCACTTCGAAGCTTCGGGGTAGAACTGCATCGCGTTGACCTCGACGCCCATGATGGTGCCGACGTGTGCGGCGAGCTGGACGTGCGGGATCATCGCGAGCATCGGGTTGGTGAGGTCCTGCACCATGAGCGTCATGCCGTGGGCCTTGGCCCAGCAGGCGGACAGCAGCGCGCCGCTTTGCGTCTTGCACGTCTTGAGCGCCACGCCGCTCCAGCCGAGCTCGCGCCCCATGGCGATATGCCGCCAGTCGTGCGCGGATTCGTCGAGGAAGAGCGGCTTGCGCGCGCTCACGCTGTGCACGTCGATGCGGTGCTTCTCCAGCTCGTATGGAAACGGCTGCTCGACGTAGAGCAGCATGCCGTGGAGACGCGGATGCCCGTCGCGCAGGCGGTCGAGCATCGAATTCACATAGTCGGGGTCGATGACGGTGCAGTTGTAATCCGCCGTGAGCCACTCGACGCCGTTCTCGATCGCGATGCGGCCGACCTTGAGGAGCCGTTCGAAGTCCCATTGCTCGTCATTGCCGCGCAGCTTCACCTTCAGGCACCTCACGCCGTCGGTCTTGATCCAGTCCGCGAGCAGCACGGGGAATCCATCCTGCGGCTCGGCGCCGGTGAGTTCGGAGGCGTCGAGCGCGTCCACGCCGCCGACGAGGTGCCACGCGCGGAGCTGCTTCGGTGGCGAGGTGACGAGGTAATCGCATGGAAACTGATCCTTGAACGAGAGGCCCGAACCGCCGGCGGGCTTGAGGAAATCCGCCAGCGTGCGCGACATGAACTCGCCGTTGTAAGTCTCGTAAACGGGCCGGCCGTGGAGGTTGCCGTAGGCGTCATGGATCGCGAGGTCGAACAGGGACGCGCACACGAGCGCGCCGAGCCACGGCATCGGCTCGGCGGGCGCGCGCCGCTTGTTGAACTGCTTGAGCAGCGCGGGGAGGATGTGCTTGAGGAAATCCGCGCCGACCTCCATCGCATGGCCGCGGTTGTCGAAGCCCGCCCACGCGCCCGCGAGCGTCACGCAGAACTCGCGCATCGCCGTCAGCCGCTCGTCAAACGTCAGCTTGCCCGGCCACACCCACGTCACCGACAACGGCGTTTCGCCCCACCCCTCGGCGGTCTTGCCCTTCGCGTCGGTGACGCGCACCTTCGCGCGCGCGCAGGTGACGAACGTGACCGTCTCGGTGCCGAACTTGAGCGGAAGCCGCGTGTGGACCGGCAGGAAGTAGAGTTCGCTGCCGACGCAGCGGATGTCGGTGGGTTTGCTCATGCAGGGGTTTCAGTCACTTTGCTCCGCGACCTCATCCGGATCGCAGTCTGCGGCCACGGTCGCACTCGGTCGACAGAGTAGGATTAAGACCGGGAGCAAGTTGATGACGCGGCGCGCGCGCTCACTTCTTCTTCCCGTCGTGCTTCCGAAGGATGTCCGCGTGGACGCGCGCCACGTCGCCCATATAGCCGTTGTCGTTGGCTTTCTCCGCGGCCTTGAAAATGTAGTCGCGCGCCTTCGCGGCATCGCCGGTGGCCTCGTGGTAGATGCCGAGATACAGGTGCGCGTAAAACAGGTTGTGGCCGAGCTTGTCGGGCGCGGGTTCGCCGGCGCGCGCCGCGGCGAGCACGTCCTCGGGCTTCGCCTTGCCGGCGAAGAGCTGGTGAATCTCCTTCATCGGCACGCGCCCGTCGCCGGTGATGGGGATGAGATGATGCTTCGCCTCGGCGAGGCTCTCGGCGCGCGCGGTGCAGAGGAAATGCCACACGGCGTTTTCCACGTCGTTCTTGTTCACCGTCTGGTGCAGCTCGAACTGCTTCTTGCCGTCGGCGAACCGCCCCGCGTAGTAGAGCGCGATGCCGCGCTGCCAGTTGTCCGGCGCGCGTTGCGGGAACGCGGCGTTGAACTTGTCGAAGTCCTCGAGCGATTCCTTGATGCGGCCGGCGCGGAAGTGCTCCATGCCGCGGTTGAGCAGCACGGCGTTGGGCACGGGCGCGAGCTTCATCACCTCGGTCCACGCCTCGACCGCCTTGTCATACTCGCGCAACCGGCCGCGCAGGCGCGCGATGGCGACGCGCGCGCCGAGGTGCTTCGCGTCCGCGGCCACGGCCTTGTCGAGCAGCGCGAGCGCGCCCTTCACGTCGTCCTTGCTCAGTGTGGATTCGGCCTGCTTGATCAAGTCGTCGGCCGTCGGCGCCTGCGCGAAAGCGGGAAGGCACGCCGCCGCCACGAGCGCAATCGCGCAGAGGTTCATGTGCAGCAAGCCGCGGATGGCTCGACGCGTCCGGGCGCGGGGGAAGTCAGGTTCATGGGCGCGGAGCGTAGCGCCGCCGCGCCGGGGCTACAAGCGGAAGGAAACGGACGTCGACACGGATTTCACGGATGCTCACGGATGAAGTCGCCAGCCGGCCCTCCGTCCGAATCCGTGCTCATCCGTGAAATCCGTGTCCACCATCCGCTATCTCTTCGGCGTCGCGCCCACGCTTTCATCGCCCAGCAACTCGCGGCGCAGCGCGGGCGTCCACGGGCGGTTGTCGGCGGGCGGGTTGAGGATGAACCACACCATGTTGCGGAAGTCGGCGTCGGGCATGTTCTCCAAACCTTCCGGCATGAGGCTCACGTCGAGCGTGCGGCGCCGGGGCTTGCCGTCCTTCAACGCAATCTCTGAGGGCGACAGGATGTGCTCGGTCGGTCCGGCAGCGACGAGCCGGAGGCGCGTGGGCGTCTCCTCGACGATGCGGCCGGATAGAGACCGCCCATCCTTCAACTCGATCTCGACCGTCTCGAAGCCGTTCCCGATGACTTCGTTGGGGTCAATGATGTTGTGCAGCAGCGCGTCGAGCGAACTGCGGCCCACGCCGGTGAGGTCGGGGCCGATGTCCGTGCCTTCGCCGTGGAGCTTGTGGCAGACGAGACAGGATTTCTTCGCGATTTCGTGCCCGGCTTTCGCGTCCGGTTCGGCGGCGAGCACCACGGCGCGCCGGGCGGCGATGAGCTTGAGCTTGTCGGCGTCGCTCGCGCGGTAGCGGCCGAGCAAGCGGTCCGACTGGTCGCGCACGGCGGAGTCCTCGGTGCGGGCGAGCGCGCGGCGCGCGGTGGCGGAGATGTCGGCGGGGGAGACCTGTTGCTTCTCCACGCCGGCGAGCAACGCGCGCGCCCAGTTTCGGCGCGTGACGAGCACCTCCGCCGCGGCACGCCGCGTGGAGGCGGAGAAGTTTTTCCACGCGTCCACCACGTCGTAGGCGGTCTGGTCCACGGTGAACGTGCCCAACGCGCGGAGGGCTTCGGCGTAGAGTTGCTGTTGAACGTCGCCCGCGGAACCCTTCACCCGTCCCGCTCCGGGCGGGAGCACCCTCTCCCCTTCCGAAGGGGAGAGGGCCGGGGTGAGGGGAGTCTTCAGCAACTTCACCAGTTCATCCCGCGCCGCGTCGGTCCGGGCTTCGCGCGCGGCTTGGATGCCCTTCAAGCGGTCGTCCACGCCGGCCTTCGCGTCGTTGATCTTCACGATGAGCCCGCGCGCGGCGGTGGTGTCGCCGAGCAGCGTCGCGAGGCGGCGGGCCTTGTCCGCGAGCACGGGGACGGCGGTGAGCTTGGCGAAAATGGGAGCGAGTTCGAGCGTGGGCGGCGAGCCCCTGGCCTTGAAGGACTCAATCAGCCCGTCGAGCGCGGCGTCGGCGAGGCGCGGTTTGTCGGCGAGCGAACCGAGCCAGAGCATCGCGGCGTCGAGGTGCTTCGCGCGCGCGGCGGCATCCGTGAGGTCGCAGATGCGGCGCATCACACGGCGCGCGCAGTAGGCGGACACGGACGTGTCGGTCGCCGCGAGCAATGGGAAGAACGGCTGCGGGTCGGCGGCGACGCGCGGCTCCATCGCCATCCAGACGATGTGCGGGTAGTAAGTATCGCCGTCCACGCTCGGGCGCGCGAGCAACTCGCGGAAATGCGGGAGCAGGTCGGCTTTCGCCGCAGCTGCGGGCGGCGGCGTGTCCACGGTCAGCGAACCGGAAGTGAATTGACGAAGGGCGACGGCAACCGCGGCGCGCACGGTTACATCATTGTCTGTCGCAAGGTTGCGCAGTTGACGCATGTCATCCGAGTTCGGCTTGCCACGGTTTCCGAGAAGGCGGGCAATCCATGCTCGGACTTCAGGGACGCCGCCGCTTAACGCAGCGTCAACGTATTCAGCAGTCAATTGACGAACTGCATCTGCCTCGATCAGTGCTGCGATTCGAACTCGGGTATCCAGTTCGACCGTTGAATTGAGTTTGCCGACCAATCTATTTCGAGCCATTTCCCCGAGCGCGAAAGCGACGCCTTCATCATTAGGCGAGAATTGGCCTGACGGCTCTTTCCGACTGGCGCGCAAGTCTGAATCGGGTGCGTGCCATTGCCGAAGAAGTCGTTGCGCCGTGCGCTGCTGCCATGAGTTGCTGCTGGTCAAGAGTGACAAAAGCCATTGGCTGGATTCAGTCGCGAGGTCCATGTCGCGCTTAGGCCGGCTCGCCACCTTCTTGCCCTTTTCGTTGCCCACCCACACCACGCGCCAGATGCGGCCCATCTCGCGGTCCACGCCGAGCGGGTCGGCGTTGGCGTTCTGGTAGCAGGGATAGCGGTCGCACCAGTCCATCACCCACAGCGCGCCGTCGGGACCGGTCTGCACGCTCACCGGCCGGAACCACGGGTCGCCGCTCACGAGGAAGTTGCCGGGGCCGACGTGCCGCCATTC
>VHCN01000061.1 GCA_016871675.1 Verrucomicrobiota bacterium | reverse complement strand
ACCCGTGCCGTCAGCAGATCCCGGTTCACCTGCGAGGCCGGCGAGGGTGGACACGGTGCCGAGCGGCGTGATCTTGCGGATGGTGTTGTTGGCCGTGTCGGCGATGTAGATGTTGCCGAGCGAATCCACTGCGATGGCGGTCGGATCACCGAACCGCGCGACGGCGAGCGAACCATCCGCGGCGCCGGGCAGGGCAGGGGAACCGGCGAGCGTCGTGACCTTGTCTTGCGCGTTGCCGTTGCAAAGCACACCGAGAAGCAGCAGCCCCGTCAGGAGCGCGGTGCCCGTTTCTCGTGCTTTGCGGCCGATGTGCATGTCGTTTGAGTTCGCTGCTATCTCCCGCGTCGCACCAGCCGCTCGCTCGGCGGCGGGGTGGTCGTGATCTCCGGCAAGGGCTTGAACGGCTGCGGTTCTTTCAATGCGACGCCGCTCTTGGTCTTCAGTTGTCCGTCCTTCAGCACTGTGTCCGAGACAAGGTTCAGCGCGCCGGAGCGACGGGCCTTCGGGTCCGAGGGTGCGGGGCCGGAGAAGTGCCGGAGGAACGCGGACATCTCGTCGAGGTTGAAGGGGCGCGAGCCGCGGCGCCCGAACACGACAGTCTGGTTTCCGGTTTCGTCCACGACGCGGTCGCGGTCGAGCCCGCGCGAGACGGCGACGGCCGGCCCCTTCGTCGGATACGTCGCGATGAGCTTCGGATTCGGCTTGGGGCTGAAGCCCATGTGCCCCGGTACGGTGTCGGGCGAGATGAGTTGGAGGACGCGCAGGCCGTTCCTGCCGTCGGCGACGAGCGCAAACATCGAGGCGTTGATCGAGCCGACCTGCACGGCTCGCGTGTCGTTCATCTGGCCGTCGGCGTCGAAGACCTGGTCGAGCCGCGGCTGCTCCGGATTCTCGATGTCAATGATGGCGAGGCCGGACGCGCCGTTTGCGACGTAGGCATACGTCCGCGCGAGATAGAAGCGCCGCGCGTCACGCAGCTTGACTGTGGCGCCGGGAATCAGCCGCGGTTTCGCCGGTTCGGTGATGTCCACAACCTTGAGCCCCTCGTCGTCCGTGACGAAGCAGTAGCGGAACTGCACGCCGACCGCGCGCGGATTCTTGAAACCACCGAGTTCGGCGAGCAGCTTCGGCGGGCCGAGGTCGGTGTTGCTCAACCCGAGCACGAACAATCCCTTCTCGCTGACAACGTAGAGGTTTGTGCCCGCCATGAACGAATGCATCGCGCCTTTCAACTTGTTCTCCGGATTGAATCGGTGCGTCACCTCGCCCTTGCCGCCGAGGAAGTTGTTGTTGGGGTCGCCGTCCACGAGCGTGCCGACGCTCGTCATCACGAGCCCTTCCTCGCGGTCGGTGATGAACACCCACGCGTAGATGAGGCTGATGGGCTGTTCTTCGTTGCCGACGTAGATTTCGCCGAACTGCGGGTGCTGCTCGGTGCCGGACTTGCGCAGGCGCAGCGGGTCAATGCCCAGCGTGCTCGGCAGCGTGACGCTCGTGGCGTATTTCGTCCGCACCCACGTGCGCTGGCCGAGCGGCGAAACGGGCGCGGTGACGATGCGCTCGCTGAAGCCCTTCTGGTCAATGTTCGCGACATCGAAGACCTCGAAGCCGTCCGCGCCGTTGGCGGTGTAGAGGTATTCGCCGCGCAGGGTGAGGTCGAGAATCTCCTTCGCGTGATGATGGTGAACGAGGTGCTTCGCGCCATCCTTCGCTTGCAAGACGCCCTTGTGCTGCTCGACGTGCCTCTTGAAGTTGTCCGCGTAAGCGAGCTTGTGCAGGTGGCTGCCGAACGCAGCTTGCGGTTCCTCCTGCTCGGTCCACACGACGCCGTAAAAGCCGTCCGTGCCCGCGCCCACCCACGCATAGCGGCCGAAGAAATTCACCGTGCCCGTGCCGAAGCCGAGCATCGAAGCCATCCACGCATTGTTGTCGTTCGCCTTCGAAAGGTGGCAGTCGGTGCAGTTTTTCGTGGTGCCGACGCTGCTGGTCGTGTGCGGGAAGTGCGGGTTGTAAGCCTGCCCGCTGTAGCCCTCGGCGCTGACCGTTTGCTGCTGCGAATAAACCCACTCGCGGTTCGCGTTTTGCGAGCCGACGATGATGGCGCTCGATGAGCGCAGCACCGCGAGGCGGTTGCTCTTGTAGGTCGCGTCCACGCCGAGTTGGAAGACATCGTCGCGGACGACCTGCGGATTGTAGCCGGTGAAGTTGCGCGTGATGGCGCCATCGAACTTGTTGCGTGGCGTGCGCTGATTCGCGCGCATCGGGAGGTGGCAGCCGAAGCAGCTCGTCGCCCACGAACTGTGGCAGACCTGGCAGGTGATGCGGCTGTTGTCGTGCGCGAGTTGTTGCGGGCAGCTGGCAGCAGCAGGGACGTCGCCCCAATGCTCACCATCGCGGCGGAGGGTCTTCGCGTGGCTGGCCTTCGCGTTGTAGCGCGGGTGCTGCGGATTGATGACGTCAATCGTCTGCGGAATCTCCCATCGGATGTCGGGCGACATGGTCGAGTGTTGGAAGAGACGGCTGCCTTCCCACACAAAGCGCGCGCCCCACGGCGTGTTGCTCGCGCGCAGGTCCACGCCACGGTCGCCGTTGCCGAACTTGCCGCCGTTGCCGGTGGTGATGAGCGTCGGGCGCGCGTTCACGGTGCCGTGGCAGTCAATGCACTCGATGGTCGACGCCGCGCGCGGTTCGCCGTAGAGATTGCCGTCGCCGTGCACGTCCGTGAGGAAGTGGCAGTCCACGCACTGCATGCCTTTCGCGAGGTGGACGTCCTTCAGGTGAACCGCTTTCTGCCATTTCTGCGGGTCGTCGTGCGCGACGATGTTGTCGTGCAGGTCGGTCATGTTGCCCTTCTTGTCCTTCTTGAAGATGGCGCGGAAAATCCAGCCGTGGCCGTGGTAATCGGCAAACTGCGTCTGCTTCAACTGCGGGTTGAGCTCGGCGACTTTTTCGAGGAACTCGATGTCGCCCCACAAACCGCGCGCGGCGGCGGCCTCGGGGTTCTTGCGGATGGCGTCCACCATCTGCTCGTCGGTCGGGTTCTTCTGCTTGAGCAGGTCGTCGCGCTTTTTGTTGCCGCGAAAGTGCGCGTTGTCCGCGAGCGGATTCTTTGGATGCGGATACATGAACTCGCCATCGCTTTCCTGGTCCCACCACACGTAGCCGAGATACGGGTTCACGAAGAGGTTGCCCTGGTGCATGTGGCAGTTCATGCACATCGCGCTCGGGATGCTGCGCGTGAGCGCGTGCTCGATGGGATGCCCGCGCTCGTCCTTGCGGATGGCCGGGTCGCGGCTGAAGGACAGCCCCTGATGGCCATACTTGGAATACCAGCCGGAGTTTGAGGGCGAACGGTCGTTGGCGTAAACGACGTGGCAGCCGGAGCAGCCGCTCGAGCGATAGTCGCCGGGGTGGTTGTTGCCGCCCATGAAGTCCAGCATCGGGTCGTGCAGGCGCGTTTTCTGCAGGTTGAGGAAGACCGGGTCCGTGCGGAGGTTCGTGCCGAGCGCGCGGTCAGAAAAGCGGCGCGCGGGCTTGCCGGGCGGTTCGTTCACCGTGGGCACGCCGAGTTGCAGGGCCTTCTCGCCGCCCTTCTCGAAGATGCGCAGGATGTTGCTGATGTGCGAGACGTGCCACATCGGGAGCGGGTCAATGAACGGCAGCACGCCGTAGCGGCGTGTGTCCTCGGGAGTGACCGGCGTGGGCGCGACGAGCCGCAGCGGGACACCGTTCGGTCCGTAGGCCTGGCCGTAGCGCGGGTTCTTGAACGGCACCGCGCCATTGTTGTAGAGCGCCGCGCCCCACAGCATCCCGCCGTGCCGCATCATCGAGTGGCCGACATCGCGCAACTCCTTCTCGTGGCACACGCCGCAGGTTTTCTGCGCGACGCGCAGGTCGCCGGGATTCACGAACTGGACGAACTCGGGCGATTCGTGGTTGAGCAGGATCGTGGAGTCGTTCGGGTTCGCGCTCGACTCGAAGAACAGCGGGTTGCGCGGGAGCACGTGCGCCTTGCGCTGTGTGAGGCCGGGCGAGGGGTTGCCGCCGTGGCAGTCGGTGCAGCCGAGCACGACATTCGGCGAGTTGTGCATGGACATCTCGGCGTGCGTCGGCGTCGCGCCCTTCGGCAGGTGGCACTCGATGCAGCCGCGGCTCTTCAACCTCGCGGCGTCGCGCGGTTGATCGACGAGGTTGTGAGGCTTGGGAGAGCGTGCGGCGGGCGAGTCGAGCGGGACGGAAATCTTCGGGCCGAAACCAGTTTCCGCGGAATGACTGCCTGGCGCGAAACCCAACACGATCAGCAATCCGCACAGAGCGGTTCCCGATCGTGATCTTGATCCTGATCTTCCCGCTCCGACGGGGGCGTGCCACGGTGGATTAGGAGCAGGAGGGAAACCTGCGGGCTTTGGCGCTTTCATGGGTCAGTAGGTGAATGTCAGTGTGATGATTCCGCTGTAGAGAAGACTATCCACGCGCCCCGCCTTGCCGGCCTGGTCCAGATTGGCCACGGGATCGGTGTTGCGCCGGAAAATGTCGCGATAGCCGCGACCGGGAATGAGCGAGCCGAAGCCCGTCGTGAGGATGATGTTTTCCGTGAGCAGCGGGCGGTAGACGAAGCCGAGGCTCAGGTCGAAGCCCATCTCCCGGCCGATCTTGTCGGTGAGCAGCACGGTCTGGATTGGGTCGGGTTCGGCAAGCTGGATGTAGTTCGCGTTGAAAAATCCGCGCAGCTTCGGCGTGATCTCGGCCTCGAGCCCGAGGCCGTAGATGAACACGCCGGGGTTCACGAAGTTCGCCTGGCCCTGCGTCTTGCTCGTGCGCAGGTTGGGCACGAGGCTCGAGCGCTGCTTGAGCGAGACTGCGGAGCCCGCGAGGTTGAAGCCCTGCCGCACCCAATAGCTGAACGGACCGCCGAAGAAGTTCGGGTTGTCGATAATTGTGTCGAAACCCGTCGCGTGCTGGTCGTCCGCGTTGCCGTCGCCGCTCGCCCAGAAGAATGTGCCCTTGTAGCGCAACCAGTCGCGGTCGTAGCTCAATTCGACCGCGGCCATCTGCGCGTTGATGTCCACCGGCCTGCCGGCAATGCCGTTGAAACCCTCGTCGCCGATGACGTGATAAAACTGGTGGCTGATGTTCCATCGGCCGACGTGGCCGTCGCCGCCCCAGCCGAAGTAGTAGGCTCGCACATCATGCGGCCGCACCGCGCCGATCGGGGCGGGGCGCACGATGTTTCCGTTGCGATCGTATTGGATCGTGCCCTCGTCCTGATTCAAGTGCAGGCTCCACTGCGCCGTGTAACCGTGCACGAGGAAGTCCTGCCGGTAGAGATTTGCGATGAGGAGTTGCTGGTTGCGCGCGTTGAATGTGTTCAGTTCGGAGTTCGTGTCCTTCTCCCGCGTGTCGAATCCGGCGACGTTGTATTGCCAGCGGTTGTTGTCGCGGTTGCCGAAGAAGCGCAGCCCGAAGTTCACGTCGTTGAAGATGAACCCGCGAAAGTCCGAGTTGAAGAACTGGTTGCCGAGCCGCACCGCCCAGAAGTCGTAGTTGTCCGAAAGGTCGCCGAGGTGCAGCTCCGCGAAGTATTCCTGCAACGCGAAGAAGTCCCGCGTGCGGACCGTGTGGCGCCGGCCCGCGAGGTCGTCGCTTACGGGCGCCACCTGTCCGGTGAGCAGCGTGTCGAGGTCGAGCGGGTTTTGTATGCCCGCGTTGCTCGGAGGCGGCTGGTTGAGCGCCGGGTTCGCCCCGCCGATCGCGCCGCGCGGGTCCGGCGAAACCACGCCCGTCTCCTGCGCGTGGAGATAGTTGAGGTTGTAAACCGGCGTGACGCGCAGCGCCCACTCGACGGGCTTGAACACGGTCTCGCCCTTGAACAGCTCGAACGAGAACGAGAGGTTGTGCGACACGCTCATCGCCTCGCTGCGGCCGAAGAATTCGGCGGCGCCGGGTTGCGCCGCGCTCACGCCGGATGGAGTCGGCACGGTGCGCGCCTCGAAATCCGTGAGCGATGTCGCGGTCACGTTGAGGAAAATGTCGTCGCCGATCACGGGCAGGTCGCCTTTGAGCAGGCTCTGCCGATACGGATGCCACAGAGCGGGCTTGTCGTAAAAGAGCGGCGACTCCACGCCGCTTTTCGGATAGCGCTTCCATTGCGCGAACGGCACGCGCCACCGGTCGGGGCGCGGCTCGCTCGCGGGCGGATTCTGGTAGTCGCCGGGGCTCGCGTAATCGTGCGGGTGCAACTGATCGTCGATGCGAAGATTTCGGCGTGTGTTTGGGCGCGGCAAGGTGAGCTCTCCCGCGAGCGGTTCAAGTCCGTAACGCGGCGGCGGCGCGTCGAGACTGAGCGTGAAGTCATTCCTGCGCGACTGGGCGCGCGGCGGCGCCAGTCCGCGCGGCACCGGGTCGAAACCAAAACCCGTCGGCGGCGGCTCGGGCTCCAGCACGAAATCGCCCACGCGCACGCGCATCCGGGGCAGTTCGAGTGCATGGGGCAATGGCTCGCTGCCAAATGGGCGGGGTGCGGTCCACGGCTCGGTTCGGAAAAACGGCTGGGACTGCGTCGGCGACGTCGTGCCTTTCCCCGCGCCCGGGTCCGGGTTGAACTGGGCGGGCGGTGCCGGCGGGACGGCTGTCGTGCGTTGCGACTGTGCGCGCAATGTCTGGGCGTCACGAATCCACGGCGGCAGGGCGGGGGACGGCGAGAGGTCCGGATTGAAAACCGACGGGGGCAGGGCGCGGCTTCGGTTGGTGGAAACGCGCAGCTCGAGCTTCGGATCGGGCACGGCGAAGGCGGGCGATAGAAAGAGACGTGAGCCAAAGTCGGGGCTGAATTCCGCCGGATCGAGCGGGGCCGGGCCCGAGGTGATTTCCTGTCTGAACTTCAACGCCGCCGGATCGCGCGGCGGTTCGGTGTCGGGGTTGACGGGTTTTGGTTTGCGACCTTGGAGGAGCTTGGTCGCGAGCTTGTCCTGCGCAAGTCCCGGTCCGGGAGCGACGAGAAACGCGAGCCCGACTGCCGACCAGAACGCGCGGGTCAAGTCCCGCTTCCATGCGCCCGTGTGGGAGTCGGTCGGCCTCGTCATCGCGTGGGAGATTGAGTCGCGGTTTCGTGCCGGAAAGCAAGTCGCAACTGCGCTCCCGCCGCCTTTGCACTTGCCTCGCCATGGAAAATCTCCGACAAGATTCGCGTCCGTGAGACTTCTCGCGCTCATCCTCCTTGCCGTGTTGCCTGGCGCGACGGCGCGCGCCGCGCAGTTCATCCCGCTGGCCTCGGACGTCACCAACGTCATCGCGCAGGCCGTCACGCGCGCCCAGCAGCTCGCCGTGGGGAACGCCTTCGTCGCCGTCGTGGATCGGGAAGGTTACGTGCTTGGCGTGTGGAGCGTGACTGGCACCGGAAACAGTTCCCTTACCGACGTCACCGGTCCCGTTCCGCTGGCGATCGCCAAGGCGGGCACGGCGGCGTTCCTGAGCAGCGACCAGCACGCGTTCAGCACGCGCACGGCGGGCTTCATCGTCCAGCAAAACTATCCGCCCGGCGTCAACAACAAGCCGCCCGGCCCGCTCGTGGGCGTGAATTTCTCGAACCTCGACTTCACGGACATCAATCGTTTCAAGAATCCGGCGGGCTACAACCCCGCGCTGACGAACGGCACGAACGGTGGCGCCGTCACCACGCCCCTGACTGGCGGGCTCGCAGGCGTCCCCGGCGGGGTGCCGCTCTACAAGAACGGTGTGTTGATCGGGGGAGTGGGAGTCGCCTTTGACGGCGAAAGCCCGGCGAACATCTCCCCGTCCGTCATCGCGAGTCCGTATGTGCAGGAAGACGTCGCGCTGGCGGGGCAACTCGGCTTCGCGCCCTCGCCGACGATCTTTGGGTCTCGCGTCACGGTGGATGGCGTGCGCTTCGCCTACCTCGAGAATGCACCGCCCGCGATTGGCGCTGCGGTATCGCTCACGGCGCCGGGCAACGGGAATTCGCTCGCCGCCTTTCCGCTCACGAACAGTCCGGTCATCACGTATCCCGCCCTCACCATCGGAGGGGTCACGGGCGAACTGCGATTCCCGATCATCGCAGACACTACGTCCACGCTCGCGTCCGCGCTGCGGCTCACGGCGCCCGAAGTCACCGCCATCCTGACAGCCGGGGCAAACCGCGCCCGAACCACACGCGCTGGAATCCGGTTGCCGCGCGGACGCCCGATGCAGGTGTTCATCAGCGTGGTGAACAATCCCGGCAACAACACCGCGCCCATCGTGCTCGGCAGCATCTGCACGTCGCCGGACACGACCCGTTTCAGTTGGGATGTCAGCGTGCAGAAGGCCCGCACCGCGCTCTTTTTCAGCAACGCCACGCGCGCCTTCAGCAGCCGCACCGTGGGGTTCATGGGGCAGTCGATGTATCCGCCGGGCCTTCTGAACACGGCGCCCGGGATCTTCCTCGGATTGCAGGAGCGCTTTTCCCTGTTTCCAATCGGCGGCGTCAATCCGCTCAACGGCGCGACGGTGACGACGCCCGCGAACACGCTCGCGCCCGGCACGCCCAACCCAAACCTTCCGAACGGCATCACGATTTTTCCCGGTGGATTCCCGCTCTATCGCGGCGGCGTGCTCATCGGCGCGGTGGGAGTTTCGGGTGACGGCATCGACCAGGACGACATCGTGGGTGCGAGCGGCGCGGCGCTGTTCGCGCCCCCGGACGCGATCCGGGCGGACAAGATGAGCTATCGCGGCGCGCGCCTGCCTTACGCCAAGTTCCCGCGCAATCCCGCGCTCTGACGGTGAACCACGAAGGCACGAGGAACTCGGCGTTCCGAGCCGCCTGAGCAGGTTCAACTTCCCCGCGGCTCAGCACGGTTGATGGCCCCAGTCGTTTTCTTTCAAGTCCGCCTCGTAAAGCGCCATCTGCTCTTCGGGCGTGAGTTCCTTGGTGGGAACTCCTGAAACACCCGCCGCATCAGGGGCAGCAGGGTGCCTGCCGTTCGGAGAACTCCCCGGCGCTGGCGCAGCGGATTCCTTCGGGTCGCCTGTCGGGTAGTCGGGGGCTGTCATCGGGTTGACGATACCCTCCACACATGGGATGTCACGATTCGAACTCTGCGGACTGCGAGGCCGGAATTGCGGCTTTACCTCGTTCGCCGACTGCGATATCAACATCTCACCAATCCGAATCTGTCATGGGTTCTTCACACTCAACCACCCGCCGGAGCCCTGGTCGCGGCCGCGCCGGGTTCACGCTCATCGAACTTCTAGTCGTCATCGCCATCATCGCGATTCTCGCCGGATTGTTGCTGCCCGCGCTGGCGAAGGCCAAGGGCAAGGGCCACGTCGCCAAGTGCACCGCCAACCTCAAGCAGATCGGCACCGGCATGGCGATGTATGTGGATGACTTCGACACGCGCCTGCCCTACGCGGGCATCTACCTGATCACAGCGCCGGCGTATTCGTGGGACGACTTGATGAGCAGCTACCTCGGCATGCGGTTCACGGCGGCGCAATTGCGCGACAACTACCTGCGAATCGGCCGCGACATGTGGCCGCTGATGAAGTGCCCGAGTGACAAGGTCGAACTCGACACCGGCACCCCGCCCGGCTCGCTGTGGGCCAACGGGACGAAGCGCACCTATTCAATGCCGCGGCATAATATGGGCAGGTTCGTCATCGGCGGCATCATCGGCCTCGGGGATTGGCCGCCCGCACCTGCGAATCGCACTGGCGTTGGGCTTCACTGGACCACTTCGAGCAGTGCGATACCTCCACGATGGGATCCTGCCGACCTCATCACCGGCGTGGCCGGCACTTCGCCCGACCCCTCACATCAACCCGCGCTCCGGCAAAGCGACGTTCCATCGCCGACGAGCACGATGTTCATGACGGAAATGGTCCACAACTACAACGGAGCCGGCCATGCATCGTATGCGAAGATTGACGCCGCCAACCAGCACGTCCAACCCGGCAACGGCGTCACCGACGCCAACTTTCATGCCGGCAGATTCAATTACCTCCACGTCGACGGCCATGTGGAACATCTCACGCCGTTGCAATCGCTGGGCGCCGCGAACAATCCCGCGCGGCAGAGCGGCATCTGGACCATTCAGCCGTCCGACTAGCACCGACACCCCGGAAGCCCGCGAATCAGTTCGACACGCGCGTCCCGAATCCCTTGAGCGCGGTGACGTGCCGTTTCGCCGACGAACTGAGGGGGTTCCCGTCGAGATACACTTGCAGGAACGGTGCAAACCGCTTCTCGCCCTTGAAGTCCCGCTGCGCGGCGTTGTGCAGCGGAGTGATGTCCGTGAGCTTGTTCGTGCGCAGAAAGAGCATCGAGAGCCGGCCCAGTTTCTCCAGCGCGCCGAGGTCCGTCAGTTGGTTGTTGTCGAGTGAGAGCATCGTGAGTCGCGAGAGTTCGCCGAGGCCGGCAACATGGGTCAGCCCGTTGGCGTCGAGATAGAGCGACGAAACCCGGGGAAGCCGCGTGAGCGGCGCGATGTTCGCGATCTGGTTCGTGGAGAGATAAACGGAGGCGAGATTCGTCAGTCCCGCCAACGGCTCGATGTTCTTCAGCTTGTTGTTCGACAGTTCGAGGTATTGCAACGCCTTCACGCTGCCGAGCGGGGCGACGTCCTCGACCTGATTGTGCGCGAGGTTCAGGAACTGCAACCGGTCGAGTCCCTTGAGCGGCGCGAGGTCGCTGATCTTGTTGCCCGGCAATTCCAGCATCGCGAGCGCCTTGCATTTCTCGAGGCCCGCGAGGTTCGTGATGCCCGCGCCCGCGGCGTTGATGGTCGAGAGATTGGCGACATCCGCCTCGACGAGCGGCTTGTCCGTGTCGCGCTTCTCGAAGACGTATCGGCGAACTGCAGCTTCGAGTTTCTTGTCCGGGAACAGCGGCGCGTCCGCGGCTGCAAGCGTGCCGGCTGCGGAGAAGACCGCGATGCTGGCGGCGAGGAAGGATGATGCAGTTTTCATGGGCTTGGTTGGAACGTTCGTGGTTGGAGTCGTGAGTCTCAACGTGGCGATGTTTAGCACGAGGGGCGGCAGCTTTTCAACCGGCAACCGGGCCGTTCGATCTCCCGGAGAGGGCGGAGCGCTGCGCGACATCAACTCAAAAGTTGCAACGAAGTCCGGACTCGGCAAAAGTCACCGCGCCCGATCGTGCAGCCAGAGTAGCTCAGGGGTAGAGCAGAGGACTCATAAGCCTTTGGTCGCAGGTTCAATTCCTGCCTCTGGCACGAGGCTTCAGGCCGGCGCCGCGCCGGCTTTGAGCTTCTTCGCCTCGTCCACCGTCTTCGCTTCCATTTCGCGCGGCATCTCTTCGTAGTGGCTGAATTCCTCGACGTGGGCGCTCCGTCCGCCGGTCAGCGAACGCAGCACGGTGCCGTAGTGGTAGAGTTCCACCGCGGGCACGGTGGCTTTTACGACTTGGAAACTGCCGTCCGCGTCCATGCCCATGATCCGTCCGCGCCGGCTCGAAAGGTCGCCGATGATTTTGCCGAGCGCGTCGTCGGGCACGGTGATCTCGAGTTTGTGGATGGGTTCGAGCAGGCACGGCCGCGCGTTCTGGAATGCCTCGCGGAACGCTTCCTTTCCCGCGAGTTGGAATGAAATGTCGTTCGAGTCCACCGGGTGCATCTTGCCGTCGTAGAAGTCCACCTTCAGGTCCACGATGCGGTAGCCCGCGAGGATGCCTTCCTTGCATGCTGAGTTCACGCCCTTCTCGACGCTTGGAACGAATGTCCGGTCCACGTTTTGCCCGGTGAGCGACTGGGTGAATTCAAGGCCGGAGTTGCGCACGCGCGGCTCGATGCGCATCCAGACTTCCGCGAACTGGCCGGAGCCGCCGGTCTGTTTCTTGTGGCGATATTTGGAGTCGGCCCTCGCCTTGATGGTTTCGCGGAAGGGAATGCGCGGCTGGACGAGCTCCACCTCGACCTTGTATCGGCGCCTGAGCCGGTCGATCAACACATCGAGGTGCAGCTCCCCTTGCGCCGAAAGCACGGTCTGGTGCAGCTCGCCGTCCACGTGGAAATGAAACGTCGGGTCCTCGTGCTGCAACGCCGTGAGTCCTTGCGCGACCTTGTCCTCCTCGCCCTTGACCTTGAGGCGAAGGGCCGAGTGAATCGTGGGCTTGGGGTAGACGACGCGCGGCAATGTGACCGGTCGCGCGGGGCTCGACAACGTGTCGCCGGTGTTCGTGCCGCGAAGTTTCACGACCGCCGCGATGTCGCCCGCGCCGACCTTGGGGACGGACTCGCGGTTGCGCCCGTTCAACAGGTAAATCTGGCCGACCTTCTCCGTGTGCCGCCGCTCGCTGTTGTAAAGCTCCGACCCGAACTGCACCGCGCCGGCGTAGAGGCGGAAGAAGGACAGCTCTCCGAACGAGGCCTCGGCCATGGTCTTCCACACGTAGAGCACGGGTTCGCTGTCGGTGAGGCGGGTCTCGATGGCCTTCCCCGCGGCGTCCGTCGCCGGGACGTTCGCGCGGTCCACGGGGGACGAGCCGTATTTGGCAATCACATCGAGCAGGCGCATGACGCCGACGTTGGGCTCGGCCGCGGTGCAAAACACCGGGATGAACGCTTGTTTCTGCACTGCGGCGTGCAGGCCCGCGCGCATGTCGTCCTCGCTCAGGCCGCCCTGCTCGAAGAACTTCTCCATGAGCGAGTCGTCCGCCTCGGCGATGTATTCGATGAGTTGCTGGTGAAGTGCCTTGACCTGCTCCGCGTGCGCCCCGGCCGCCGGCGCCTCGGTGAACTTGCCGCTGCGGTCGCCTGCATAGGTGGTGACCTCCGAGCGGATGACATCGAGAAGCTGGTTGAAGCCCGGCCCGGCGTTCAGCGGGAGGTTCAGCGGGAATACACGCGCCCCATAATGCTCACGCAACTGCGCCAGGACCTGGTCGAAGTTCGCGTTCTCCTTGTCCAGCGCGTTGACCACGATGAACTTCGGCAGGCCGGACTGCGTGGCGTATTTCCACACCGCGTCGGTGCCCACTCCGACACCGTGCACGGCGTGCACGACCACGAGCGCGAAGTCCCCGACCCGCAGCGCCCCGAGCCCCTCCGCGATGAAGTCCGAGTAGCCGGGACAATCAATGATGTTGAGTTTGCGCCCGAGCCAGTCGGCATGCAGCAGCGATGCGTGCGTGGAAATCTGCCGGTTCTTCTCGCTGTCATGGTAATCGCTCACCGTGGTTCCCCCGGTGATCGAGCCCATGCGGTTGATGACGCCGCAGCACGCCAGCATCGCCTCCGAGAGCAGCGTCTTGCCGGACGAAGCGTGCCCGACGATGGCGAAGTTCCGGATGTCCTTGGGTGCGTAGTCTTTCACGAGTGGTGGAGTTGGGGGTTCCCGTTTGCCGATGCTGTGGCGCGGAGGCTAGGAGAACCCGTCCGCTGCGCCAAGCCCAAATCCGCCGCGGGCCCCAATCTCCCAAACTCAAGGCCCCTTCGCGCCCGCGGGCGGGGGCGGCCGCATGAACCCGCCGAACTTCCAGTCCGCACCGACGCGTTTCATCGAGACTTGTTCGACACGCCCCGCCCCTTCGAGAAACACATTCATGACCACTTCCGTCGGCGAGACGTCCTGCCGGTCGAGCACGCGGATGCCGGTGAACGCTGCCACGTCCGCCTGGTGCTTGGCGGCGATGTCGCCCTCGGCGCGGCCCTGCCACGCTTTCGCCATGCGAAGCTGTTCCTCGGGGCCGAGCGCATCCAGATACGCCTGCGGCTTGCCGTCCTTCATGGCGGCGATTGCGGAAACCAGCGCAGTCTCGGGCGTGGCGAAGCCGGAGTGTGTCCACTGGTCGCGGCCGAAGCGATTCTGCGGGGCGGTCGTGGCCGCGGGGATGGGCACTGCCGCCGAGACGGCGCTGCGCAGGCCGATGTTCTCGGTGCGCAACTTCTGATTCTCCGCGCGGAGTTTCTCCACTTCCGGCGCGCCGCCCCGGAGTTGCGTCAGTTCGTTGCGCATGCGATGGATTTCCTGCGCCTCGACACGGAGCCGCTTCAACTCGGCGTCGTCCGAGTGGCGGTGGCGTGACTTGGATTTCTCCTCCGCCGCGTGCTCGTCCCGGGCTTCCTTGAGTTGGGCGGCGAGTTCCGCGTTGGTGTGCTCGAGTCGTCGGGCCTTCTGCCAGCCGAGCAAGGCGCACGAGGCGGCCACGAGCACGGCGAGGCCCGCGAAGAGTCGGGTGGGTTTCATGGGCTTGATTTTTGCCGGTGTTTTCTACACGCGGCGCAGCGACTTGGCGAGCCCAAGTCCCGCGCGTCGGCGAACTTCGGCGGCCCCGATCCTGAACTTGGAACTTGGATCCTGGCCAGGCGCACCCATACTCTGCCGCCTATGGAACGCCTGCCGGGCTTCCGCGATTTCTATCCCGAACCGTTGCCGACGGCGGACGCGTGGAGCGCTGACGCGCGCCGGCACATCTTCGACACGTGGAGCGCGGTCGCGCGCCGCTACGGCTTCCGCGAATACGACGGCCCGCCGCTCGAGCCGCTGGAGCTCTACACCAACAAGAGCGGTGCCGAGATCGTCGCGCAGCTTTACAACTTCAACGACAAGGGCGACCGCGCCGTGGCGCTGCGGCCGGAGATGACGCCCACGCTCGCCCGCATGGCCGCGGCGCACGAGCGGAACTACAAGAAACCCATCAAGTGGTTTTCCGTTCCGCAGCTCTTCCGATACGAGCGCCAGCAGAAGGGCCGGCTTCGCGAGCACTTCCAGCTCAACTGCGACATCATCGGCGAGAAGGATCCCGCGGCTGACGCCGAACTCATCGCGTTGCTCGTGGACTCGCTGCGCGCGCTCGGCCTCACGAGTGAGGATTTTGTGGTGCGCCTCGGCAGCCGGAACGCATGGCAGGAATTCTTCGAGCGCGGACGGACAGGTGCCGCGGATGCTGGCGAGCCATCGGACGCGTATGCCTTCTATCAAGCCGTGGACAAGCTGGAGCGCGAACCCGAGGGCAGCGGCGAGGCGCTCGCGAAACTGGGCTTCCCGCCCGATCAAGTGAAGTCCTTCATCACGTCGGCCGAACCGACACCGGAACTTCGCGCCATCCTCCACAATGTCACCGCCCGCGGCCTCGGGGACTTCGTGAAAGTGGACTACGGCGTCATTCGCGGGCTCGCCTACTACACGGGCCCGGTGTTCGAGGCCTTCGACCGCAAGGGGGAGTTCCGCGCGATTTGTGGCGGCGGACGTTACGACAACCTCATCAAGCAGGTGTCCGGCGGGAAAGTGGACCTGCCCGCGCTCGGCTTCGGGATGGGCGACGTGGTGCTGGTCGAGCTGCTCAAGGCGCGCGGCAAGCTGCCGAAGTGCGACGCGCGCTGCGATGTGGTCGTTCTCGTCGAGGAAGAATCCCTCCGCGCGGCGTCACTCGGCGTGGTGCAGCAGCTTCGCGACGCGGGATTCAGCACGGAGTATTCACTCACGGCGCTCAAGCCGGACAAGCAGTTCAAACGCGCACTGGAACTCGGTGCGACACACACAGTGAAACTGGCACCGGCTGCGGAAGGCCGGCTCGTTGCTCGCGTGAAGCATCTGAAGTCGCGGGATGAGCGGGAAGTTGCCCCCGCGGAGGTGGCGGATTCGATCCGAACGTAAGCTGGCGCAACGATGGCCGGTCACTCGCGCCAGACAATCTTGCCCGCCACGACCGTTGCCGTTGCCTTGCCCTTGAGCTGCCACCCGTGGAACGGATTGTTGCGCGACTTGCTTTGCGTGTCCTCCGCGCGAAACGTCCACTCGCGATCCGGGTCCATCACCGTCACGTCGGCATCCGCGCCCACGGCCAGCGTGCCCTTCGCGAGCTTGAGCAAACGCGCGGGCGCGACCGTGTATTTCTCGATCAGCGCCGGGAGTGACATGCGCCCGCTGTGGTGGAGCTGCATCAGCGAAAGCGCAAGTTCGTTCTCAAGCCCGGTGATGCCGAACGGGGCGTTGTCGAACTCGACCTCCTTCTCGTAATCAGAGTGCGGCGCGTGATCGCTGCACAGCACCTCGATCGTCCCGTCGCAAAGTCCCTCGAGGACGGCCTCGCGATCCGCGGCCGAGCGGAGCGGCGGATTCATCTTGAAGTTGGTGTCGTAGGGCGGCCATGACGGTTTCAGGTGGCCGTTTGCGCCGACGCCGGACACTCCCGCGCCGTCCCCGGCCCAGAATTTCTCGCTTCCCGCGACGGTGGCATCCGTCAGCGTGAAGTGATGCGGGCAAGCCTCGCCGCTGATGGGCACGCCGCGCTTTTTGGCCTCGCGGATCAGCCGCACACTGGCTGCGCTGCTCAAGTGCTGGCAGTGGATGCGCGTGCCCGTGAGTTCCGCGAGCAGGATGTTCCGCGCCACGATGGCGTCCTCGCCCGCGGCCGGCCAGCCGCGCAGTCCGAGCACGGTGCTCCAGTAGCCCTCGTGCATGACGCCCTCCGTCACGAGCAGGTAGTCCTGACAGTGATCCATCACCGGCAGGTCGAACATGCGCGCGTATTCCATGGCGCGACGCATCAACTCGTTGTTTTGCACGCAATGTCCGTCGTCGGTGATCGCAACCACGCCCGCGGACTTGAGCGAACCGATCGGCGCGAGCTCCTCGCCCGCGAGGCCCTTGGTGATCGCGCCGGTCACAAACACGTTCACCAACCCTTCGCGCGCCGCGCGCTCCTTGATGAGCGCGACCGTGCCCGCGTTGTCGATGGCGGGCGACGTGTTCGGCATGCACACGACGCTCGTGAATCCACCGCGGGCCGCCGCGCGCGTGCCCGTGGCGATGGTTTCCTTGGGCGACTGTCCCGGTTCGCGCAAGTGCACGTGCAAGTCGATCAATCCGGGGCAGACCACGAGGCCCGTCGCATCCATGCGCTCGGCATCCTGGGGCGAGGTTCTCGCCAGGTCCCGGCCGATGGCGGCGATCCTTCCATCCGAGATCAGCACGTCGGCGGTCGCGTCAAACTTCGTGGAGGGATCGATGACCCGGCCGTTCGAGATGAGAAGCGCGCTCACGCCGCACAGGATAAAGGCTGGCCAATTGACAACGCAAGCGCGGCGGGTAGTGTCGCGGCGTCCGTTGCGGGTGTAGCTCAATGGTAGAGCTCCAGCCTTCCAAGCTGGCCACGAGGGTTCGATTCCCTTCACCCGCTCCACTCCTTCAATCATCCTGCCGCGGCGTCCCGAGGTATCGGGACCAGACGTCGGCGCGGGCTTGTCAGCGCGGGCGATTTGCGGCATCCAAGGTTCAGTCATGGCATTGCATGGTCAGATGACGGTCCCGGTCAACACGTCGAAGTCGCCGTTGAAGCGATGGTCGCCGGCGCTGTGGTTGCTCTGGCTCATGCCGGCTTGCGCGGCCGACGTGGACTTCTTGCACGACATCGTCCCGGTGCTGCGCCAGCATTGCGCCGAATGCCACACCGGCGACAAGAAGAAGGGCGGCCTCTCGATGAACACCCGCGAGTCGCTGCTCAAGGGCGGCGAGTCCGGCGCGGTGCTCGTCCCGGGCGACAGCAGGAAGAGTCGATTGCTGACGGCGCTTCGTTCCACGGACCCCGACACGCAGATGCCGCCGAAGGGAGCGCGCGTGCCTGCGGACAAGATCGAGTTGATCAAGCGCTGGATTGATTCGGGCGCCGCGTGGATGGAGGGGTTCGCCTTCAGGAAGCCGGCCTACGAGCCGCCATTGCATCCGCGCCGGCCCGACCTGCCGCGGGTCGTTTCCGGACGCACGAATGCGATCGACCGCATCCTCGACGCCCACATCGCAAAACAGAAGCTCAAGCGCACCGCGCCGCTGGACGACGCGACGTTCGCGCGCCGCCTGCACCTCGACTTGCATGGCCTGCTGCCGGAACCGGCGGCGCTGGAGAAATTCCTGGCGGACAAGCGCCCCGACCGCCGGGCCATCCTCGTGCGTGAATTGCTGGCAAACGATGTCGCCTACGCCGAGCACTGGCTGACGTTCTGGAACGACCTCCTCCGAAACGACTACGGCGGCACGGGCTTCATCACAGGCGGCCGCAAGCAAATCAGCAAGTGGCTCTATCGCGCGCTCGTGGACAACCTGCCTTACGACCAGTTTGCGCGGGAGTTGCTCGCGCCGGGGCCGGAGACCGAGGGGTTCACCGCCGGCATCAAGTGGCGCGGTGACGTGAGCGCGGGACAGACCGTCGAGATTCAATTCGCGCAGTCGGTCGGCCAGACGTTCCTCGGGATCAACCTCAAGTGCGCGTCGTGCCACGACAGCTTCATCGACCGCTGGAAGTTGGAGGAGGCCTATGGGCTGGCGGCGATCTACTCGGCCAAGCCGCTCACCATTCATCGGTGTGACAAACCCCTCGGCACGACGGCGTCGGCCGCGTGGCTCTTCCCCGAACTCGGCAAGATTGATCCGGACAAGCCCCAGCCCGAGCGACTCAAGCAACTGGCCGCGTTGATGACGCATCCGGAGAACGGCCGTTTCTCCCGCACGGTCGTCAACCGGCTCTGGCACCGGCTCATGGGGCGCGGCATCGTGCACCCGACGGACGCGATGCAGACGGAACCGTGGAACGCGGATCTCCTCGACCAGCTCGCCGTGCACCTCGCGGACTCCAGGTTCGACATCAAGAAAGTGCTCGAACTCATCGCGACCTCGCACGCGTATCAATCCGTGGCGCAGGTCGTGGCCCGGGACGCGGATGATCGTGGATACGTCTACGCCGGGCCGCGAGCCAAGCGGCTCACCGCGGAGCAATTTGTCGACACGGTCTGGCAACTCACCGGCACTGCGCCCGCGCGCTTCGACGCACCGGTCTTGCGCGGCAAGGCGGATGCGGAACTGCTGCGGAGCCTCCAACTCGCGGGCAAGTGGGTGTGGTCGCGCGCGGACGCGTCGAACGCCGCGCCCGGCGAGACGATCACGCTGCGACGGAAGTTCAACCTCCGCGCCGCGCCCGTCCGCGCGGGCGCGAGCATCTCGGTGGACAACAGCTACACGCTCTTCGTCAACGGGCAGAATGCCGGCAGCGGCGACCAGTGGGATCAGCCCGACGGCGTGTCCTTCGCCAACCGGCTTCGCGCCGGAGCCAACGAAATCCTCCTCGTCGCGAAGAACGGGGGCAACGCTCCCAATCCCGCCGCTGCGTTCTTCGAGGCCCGGCTCACGTTTGCCGACGGCGCGAGCGAGACCATCGCGACGGACGAATCGTGGGACTGCACGAAATCGCAACCGGACGCGCGCGGGAAGTTCAAGGCGGAGCCCGACGACTTCAAGCCCGTGGTCGAAGTCGCGGGCGGGTGGGGCCAGCGGGTCGGCGGGCCGCTCAAGTCCATGCTCGCACAGGCCGCGCTCACGGACTTGCCGATGGTCCGCGCCGGTTTGCTCAAGAGCGATTTTCTCATGCGCACGCTCGGACGGCCGAACCGCGACCAGATCGTCAGCGTGCGGCCGAATGAACTCAGCACACTCGAGGCGATTGACCTGGCCAACGGCGAGGTGCTCGCGGGAACGCTCGAGCGCGGTGCGAAGTCGCTTCTCGCCCGCCATTGGGATTCGCCGGACGCGCTCCCGCGGTGGCTCTATACGTTCGCGCTGTCCCGCAAGCCGACGGCTGACGAACTCAAGCTCGTGCGCGCGGCGCTCGGGCCAAAACCCACGGAGCAGGACGTCGCAGACCTTTTGTGGAGCCTTGTGATGCTGCCGGAGTTTTCGCTCGTCCGTTGACGGGCACCGCCATGAAAAACACGCTCCTTCCGCTCGCGGTCGGGTTGATCGCCGTGTTTGTCGCGGTCAAGGCCGTGCGCGACCGCAACCGGCTTCAGTCCGTCCTGCAATCCGCCCGCGACACGGCACGGGCCAGCGCCAGCCGGGCGGATTCAATGGATGTCGAGAACGAGCAGCTTCGCAAACAGGTCCAGTTGCTGAAATCACTCGGCGTGAACGAAATCGAGCTTGCCCGGCTGCGCGCGGATTCCACGGAGTTGAAGCGGCTCAAGACTTCGCCGCCGAAACCTGCGCCGGTTGCAGTTGCGCCCGCCGCGATCACCGCGGCGCAGAAGCCGCCCGGCGCCGAGGGCGCGGGGTTCACCGTGGACGGGACGGTCCGCCTTTCGTTCGGGAACATGGCCGTCAGCGGCGGTTGGAAACTGCCCGAAAACAAGCGCGGCTTCGTGATGGTGACGCCGACAAAGGACGCGTCCGGAAGCGTGATGCTCGAGACGCGCCTGGTCGCGATGCCCGAGACGGCCGTGGCCACGCTCAGCTTGCGTGAACTGTTGGTCGAGAGATTCGCCGCCGAGCGGTTCCTGGTGCGCGCCGCGGGGCAGGGAGCCGAGATGCTCCGGTGGCTTGACGAGGCGGAGGGCGTGGACGTGTTGAGTGGTCCGCGGCTGTTGACCCGGTCCGGCGCGGATGCGACGATTCAGGTGCAGGGCAACCCGGAACTGGGCCAGAAGGGAATTCGCGTGGGCTTCCTGCCCACCGTGCAGGCCGACGGGGCGACCCTC